>CALAZX010000151.1 GCA_937926555.1 uncultured Negativicutes bacterium
AGGCTGGGGCGGACGTGTGACCATCAACGCCGACCTGGACCGCAACAACAACATCAAAGACGTGAAAGGTGACCGTGACGTGCAGCTGACCGGCGACATCATCACCTTCATGAAGGGCCGCGTGGCTATCGGCCTGGGCACTGACAAATCCTTCTTCAAAGGCGCTATCGCCGAGGATGTGTACGGCAGCAACAGACCTGGCTTCACCTACCAGTACACCTACGACAAAGAGGGCAAAGTACTGCACCTGGCTCCCTTCAACATGACCGATCCCTTCTTCCCCGGCAACAAGGACGGCGTGACCAACTCCGGTGACGTTCATATCTCCATGGCCAACGGCGCTGTATGGGACCACACCATCATGTGCGGTGAGGAAGTTGGTAAAGACACTGTCATCACCAGCGTAAGCAACGGCAAAGAATCCGTATCCAACGGCTTCAACACCCGTGACACCGCTGAGAGCCGCGTACGTCACCTGGTATCCGACGGCGGCACCATCTACCAGAACGCTGACCGCAAGATCCATCTGAACAAACTGTCCGGCGACCTGAACGTTGTATACGCTCACGAGAACGCAGGCATGAACGCAGCTGACTTCAAAGGCGGCAACACCATCGTTGACGCTGCCGCAGCTGACTCCAAAGTTACCCTGATCACCGACAACAGCGGTATCGACATGAACAACAGCGAAGCTGTGAACACTGTCCTGGGCAACCTGGCCAACAAACTGTATTACACTGAGGATGCCAACAACCTGACCGGTAAAGTAAGCATCTCCAGCGGTCTGACCTCCTCCGGCGTATCCCTGAGCGTAGGCGATATCGACTTCGACTCCGAAGGCAAAGGCGTACTGCGCAACGAGACCATCGTTGAGAAGAAAGTATCCGCTGAGGAAGCAGCTATCGAAGCTGACTACCTGAACCCCTTCCTGCGTCTCCACGCTATGATGCCGGCAGCACCGGTAGAGAGCGAGTACGAGAGCAGCATGATGAGAGGCGCCCGTTCCGCGGCAACCACCTCCGCACTGGCTTGGAGAGATGCTATGTCCGACACCTACAAAGTGGCTGACAGCGCTGACGAGGACGGCATCTTCGCAAGAGCTTACGGCGGCAAGGTAGAGTACAAAGGCAACGACCTGAACAACCAGGACAAATACTGGGCAGCTCAGATCGGTTACGATAAAGCAGCAGGCAACGGCTGGCACACCGGCGTGGCATTCGATTACCGCGATGGTGACTCCAACTACATCCTGGGCGGCGAAGGCGACAACAAACTGTACGGCTTCGGCGTTTACGGTGCGAAAACCATGGACAACGGCGCAGACTTCCGTCTGGCTGCCAAAGTTGGCCGCGTTGAGAACGACTACACCGTTTACAACGAAATGGGCAAAGCGCTGAAAGGCGATTACAAAGCCAACGCATTCGGCCTGACCGCTGAATACGGCAAGAAGATCGGTTCCGAGGAATCCTACTTCATGCCTTCCGCACAGCTGAGCTTCGCTCGCGTAGGCGGTAAAGACTATGTTGCCAAAGCAGGCACCGAGGCCATGAACATCAGCCAGGACGCTTACAACAGCATCGTTGGCCGTCTGGCACTGGAAGCCGGCAAATCCTCCGCTGAGAAGGGCCTGTTCGCAAGACTGGGTCTGGCTCACGAGTTCAGCGGCGACATCGAAGCAACCTACACCGCAGCTGACGGCGGCAAGAAAGCCACCAGCTTCGACGGTAAAGATACCTGGGGCGAGTTCACTGTTGGCGGCCACTATCAGATCTCTGACAACGGCCAGTTCCAGCTGGACTTCACCAAAGACTTCGGCGGCGACTTCCACCACAAATGGAATGTCAATGCCGGCCTGAGATTCTCCTTCTAATATCGGCTGAAGGGAATCCGACCATGATCCGGCCGCTATATGCGGCCCGGATATCATGAGCACGACAATGATGTAACTAGCACGACAAATGATTCACTCTGATTCAACATCGGTTCTCCGGAGCCGATTTGAATAAACAACCTCCGTACAGACAGTTTGGAAGCCTGTTTGTACAACCCTTTCTTACTGGCCGGTGAATTAACCTCTCACCGGCTAACCTCTTGAAAATAACCCTATGGACCCGGCACTCCCGTTGAGTGCCGGGTTCTTTTATTCTGTAGGGGGCGGATCCGCCGCCCAATCGCGGAAAGATACAACACAAATCTATATGCGAATGCTTTATTATTCGGAATATGTATTGACAATATCGATTTTTCATGTTACCATTGTCTCAAAAGTTACATATCGTATATTTCTTAAAACAGAAGTTTCTACTGCGTGTGGGAAATCCGGTGACAATCCGGAACTGTCTTGCAACCGTGTGGGGAGTATGGCGACTGCGGTCCTTTCTCAGAGGTGTCGTCATGCAATGAACTCAGTCGGGGTGCCACCTGTTTTAGTGTTTTTTTGATATCTTCACAAGTAATGGGCGTATCAATCGACTGACGTTGATTGATACGCTTTTTAATTACATAAAAATTAAATTCATCATATACGGAAAGGGGGACGGACCGGACCGGTAGACGGTCTTCTCAGAAGATTCAAGGGTTATATTGTGTATTGGTCAATCAGGAAACAATGTTGAGATCCAACATCAATGAGGTTTTAGGTAAAAGGAGTGTTCTGTAAATGTTATCAAACTATCTGACGTGTTTCGGCAGAAGCCGCAAGACTCTGGCAACCGCTATCATCACCACGCTGCTGGCAGGCAGCTCTTTCACCGGCGCTTATGCCGCACCCCAGGTGAATGAGTCCGGAACCATCGAGACCGGTCTCCAGATTGTGGAGAACGTATACTACGGCAAAGCCGTACGTGAGGAATGGAAGAAGAGCGGTTTCTACGACGGAAACGGCCACTACAACTTCAACAACGACCTGGTGATCCGGGCAACCGGCAGCAACCAGAGCCATTGGGACAATGACAAGGCAGGCAACCTGCTTGTCACCGAGATGAACATGGTGTCCCCGATCATGTGGAACGGCGACAAAGTAGGCTCCATCAGCATGAACGGCCATAAACTGGGTCTCCACGCCTTTGCTTCCGGCCAGGTGAACAGCGCTACCGGCATCTATGTGCCCAGCGGTGACCTGACCATCGACAATCCCGCAGGCATGGACATCACCGCCAGCGGCTGGGGCGCCCACGGCATCAGTGTTGTCGGCACCAAAGGCGGCGGCGAGTTCAAGAGCGGCAAAGGCAACGCAAAACTGACCATCAACAACGACCTGAAAGCCGAGAATGCCGTGAAGATCCGTCTCAGCGACAGCCATGCGTATGAAGCCCTGCTGTCCAACGGCAACTCCGGCACCGCCAACATGATCATCAAGGGCCTGGTTGACGTGGACAACACCGGCAAGCCTTATGACGCTGTATGGGCCATGGACGGCAACATGGAGATCGGCGGCGGCAAGATTGTGGGCGCTGACCGTTCCGCTATCAACGTAGGCTGGGGCGGCCGTTTCACCATGAACGCCGACCTGGACCGCAACAACAACATCAAAGACGTGAAATCCGACCGCGACGTGCAGGTTGAAGGCGACATCCTGACCTTCACCAAAGGCCGCGTGGCACTGGGCCTGGGCACCGACAAATCCTACTTCAAAGGCGCCATCACCGAGAATCCGTTCGGCGGCGAACAGCCCGGCTTTGTATACCAGTACACTCCGGACGCTGAGGGCAAAGTACTGCACCTGGCTCCGTTCAACATGACCGACCCCTTCTTCCCCGGCAATAAAGACGGTGTGACCAACTCCGGCGACGTGCATATCTTCATGGCTGACGGCGCTGTATGGGAGCACGAGACCATGGCCGGCATCC
>CALAZX010000152.1 GCA_937926555.1 uncultured Negativicutes bacterium
TTCGCCTGCAACCACCGTCGGTGGGTTGATGCGGAAGGCCTGCACCTGCAGAACAGTTCCATGTCTCCCGCGCTGCGGACTTACATCCGGGACATCCGTGATATCAGCGCCTGGCGGATCAGAAAAGGCAATGCGATAAAATAAGATAAAAAAAGAGCGTTCATCATCATGATGAACGCTCTTTTTTATCCAAATAAGCCGGATACCTTTTTTATGCCTAAATTTTCAACCTTCCAGTATCTTGAAATCACAATCGCCAAGTTCCAAAAACGGAATCGTAATTATGACCAAAGAAGAAAGAAGCCATCTTCTCATAAATGACGATTTTGGGTTTATAGGTTTCCAGCAGATAGTGGATATCAATATCCTTTTTGGGATTCCGGATGTCGATATTATGGACATAGACCACTTTCCCGAAATCCTGCATGAGATAGGGACGCATTGACCCGAAGAAAGAATCTCCCAGCACCAGAACCGTCTCCTGATACCGTGCGGCGGGGTTGGTGAGAATCATCTCGCCTTTCTGTGCGCTGTCCTCTTTCTCGATAATCTCGCCTGCGATACGCATCCGCACCTTCACATCACGGGTATAGGCTTCGTTCCACGGCACATCCTCATCAGACCAGATAGGCTTCCAACCTATCTTTCTCGTATATATGTCGCCCATCCCTTTTTCTTTGTGGTACACCATCGGGTAATCAATCTTATCGTTCAGTTTGAGATGCCGCAACAGAGCTTTTGTAGCCAGATAAGCGCCCTGGTACGTCCAATGGTAATCTCCCTTCAGGTATAGTTTTTTACGCTGTTCCAGAGGCATTTTCAGAAAATCCGATCCCACGAAACAGTAGTCGATGTGATTTTCCCTGAACAGCTCTCCCGTTTCACGCTCCAATTTTTCAACAGCTGTGGGAGTATATTTTTCCGGTAACATCTCTCCCAGAATCCATTCGCTGTTAGGGGCAAAAAAGACCGTCAACCGGGCACCGGCTTCCGAACAGGCCTGATTCAGCTTCACCAGCTGCGCAACTTTCCGGTCCGGATCTTCCAATGAATGGTTCAGATGGAACGGCATGAACAGATATCCGTCTTTTCCCAACGCCACTTCCTTGGAGATCAGCACATGGAACAGCCGTCCATTCAGCCCCGCCCAGAAGCGGATCAGTTCTTTCCGGCCCAGAAGGCGGTCATCATACCATTTTTCAAAACCTCTGAAAAACGGCCGGCAATCCCCATCCCATTTAGGGAACGGCGCAATGCTGCGGTTCTCCATCTCCGTTATCAGCTCCGTGTTCCTTTTTTCCCGGAACAGCCCGGCATTGGGTACCAGCAGAATCAGGAGGAACAGAACACTCATCCCTTTATAAATATATTTTCTTCTCATGGTATCCTCTCCTAAAACCTGAAATAGATGAACGGATTATGGGAGCTGCTGATGATGCTTGCCACCGAGGTGACAAACAGCCCCACCGCCGTGACAAAGGAGAGCACGCGGGCCAGCATGAACGCCCGATGATACCAGACTGTCCTGACCGCACAGAACCGCACAGCTTTCCGATAGGTTCCCCGCCAGTCACAAGAAAAGATGATGCCCGCGACCATAGCGGCCACGATATTCAGCTCAAGAGGCTGTGTCATCCCCCAACCGGAGAATCCCCAACCATACATTTTAGCGATGAATTCTTTCGCATAACCCATGTTGTCCGCTCTGAAAATGACCCAGCCGGTCACAGCGATCAGCAACAGATAAATATGAGAAAGCAGACGGTTCCGCTGCAGATATTTTTTCAGGCCATTGTTCTCCAGCACAATGAAAATGCCATACAGCAGACCCCAGTTCACAAAAGTGATATTGGCACCATGCCAGAGACCGGAACAGATGAATACAATCAGCACATTGCGGGCGGTCTTGGCCCGGGAACAACGGCTGCCACCGATATGGATGTAGATATAATCCCGCAGCCAGGTGGACAGGGAGATGTGCCAGCGGCGCCAGAACTCTCCGGCGCTCCGGGCAATATAAGGATAGTTGAAGTTCTCTTTGTAATGGAACCCGAACAACAGTGCCAGGCCGATAGCCATGTCGGAATACCCGCTGAAGTCAAAATAAATCTGCAGCGTATACGCCACCGCTCCGACCCAGCAATCCGCCCAGGTCAGTTGGGACGGCGGAATCTTGAACACCTGGTCCACATAAATAGCTACCGTATTCGCAATCAGCACCTTCTTCGCCATTCCGAAAAAGAAACGTCTGATACCGTTGGCAAATCCAGCCCCCGTCACCACACGATGATAGAACTGGTGCTGGATATCCCGATACCGCACAATAGGACCTGCCACCAGCTGGGGGAACATGAGGACATAGGCCGCGAAATTCAGAAGATTCCTCTCCACACGCAGCCGCCCGAAATAAACATCAAGAGTATAGCTGAGCACATGGAATGTGTAGAAACTGATGCCCAGTGGAAGCACGATGTTCTTCACATCCGGGAACGTGAGATGCCCCGCAAAAAGCAGGGAGAGCATCTCCAGCGTGAAGCTGAAATACTTGAAGTACCAGAGCAGCCCCACACAGAATAGTACACAGAAAAACAGAGACAGTTTCTGCATACGGCTTTTTCTTTCAAACCCGGGCATATCCTCTGTTCCGGTAAAGACGACCCGGCCACACCAGTAATTCACCAGAATCACCAGATACAGCAACAGGATTTTCTCCTGCTCACCATAAAAATAGAACAGAGAACTGACCAGAAAAAGAAACAGATTGCGCCAGACAATCCGCTTCTTGGGAATAAATCTGTATGCCACCAGAACCAGAGGCAGAAAAAGAAAAATGAAAATAGCGGATGAGAAAACCACAATGAACCTCCAAAAAATGTTTTATTGTTTCATTTTATCACAAAAATACAACTTCAGGCACAAAAACAAGGCGGATTTGAATATCCGCCTTGTCTCATTCAATAGTGCTTTCAGCAAAAGCCATTTTGACAATGCCTATGCATGACAGGCTCTTGTCCCGTTTTCTCTTTTCTTTCCCAGAACTACTCTCCTCAAACCGCGAAATCGCCTATTTGACGAGCGGAACGGTGAGGCTGCCTGTAGGCATCAGGACAACACTGAAATCTTCGCCTACGCGGCTTCCCGCCAGTTTCAGAGCCTCCTCCACCGTGTCCACCGCCGCGGTGAACAGCATATCCTTGGCCAGCTGCTTGTCCAGGGCGGTGACCAGGATGAAATCC
>CALAZX010000153.1 GCA_937926555.1 uncultured Negativicutes bacterium
CCGCCTGCCGGCACGCCGACAGGAACAGCCTCCACATGCTCCTGGGTTCCCAGGATCTTCCCTTCCGGGCATTTGTCCCTGGCCACGGAGAGCATCAGTTTCAGACGGTTCAGCTGGTTCACCTCGCTGGCGCCGGCGTCACAGTCCATGGCCACCAGGTTGGCGTCCTCGTACCAGCGCCGGATCTCACGGAACATGCCCTTGCCCATGATATGGTTGGGCAGGCAGGCCCAGGGCTGCAGGCAGACCACGTTGCGGATGCCCTTCTCCATGAGAGAGGCCATCTCGCCGGTGAGCAGCCAGCCTTCGCCGGCCATGTTGCCCAGGGACACATGGCGGGACGCCGCTCTGGCAATTTCGTAGATGGATTCCGGCGGGGTGAAGTGGGACGAAGCCTCCAGCGCTTTCTTGATGGGGCTGCGCATGAACTCCACCAGCTGGATGAAGAGCTTGCCGCCCAGTTTCTTCAGCAGGCTGCCGTCCAGGATGTCGTGGCGGGAGATGCCGTCGAAGGCCATGTAGAGCAGGAAGCTTGCCAGGTCCGGCATGATCACTTCCGCCCCTTCCTTGGCCAGCACGTTCTCCAGCCGGTTGTTGGCCACGGGGTGGTATTTCACCAGGATCTCGCCCACCACGCCCACTCTGGGTTTCCACAGATCGGGAACCAGGGGGATGGCGTCGAACTCCCGGACCAGATTCCGCACTGTCTTGCGGAAGGCCCGGAAGCCGCCGTTGCGGATCTCCTCCTTGCAGCGGCGCATCCACTTGTTGAAGAGGGCATCGGTTGCCCCTGCCACCAGCTCGTAGGGCCGCATGCGGTTGGTCACGTTCATCAGCAGGTCGCCGTAGAGGATGGCCTTGGCCACATCCTTGAACCCTTTCAGCTTCAGGTCGAAGCTGTCCTGCTCCATGCCCCAGCAGGCGAAAATCGGGATCTGGGGATAGCCCGCATCCCGGAACGCCCGGCGGGCCAGGTTCAGATAGTTGGTGGCGCGGCAGGCGCCGCAGGTCTGGAACAGCATGACGCTGGTATGGTCCGGATCGACTTTGCCGCTCCGCACCGCTTCCAGCAGCTGGCCGATCACCACGATGGCCGGATAGCACATGTCGTTGTGGACATAGCGCAGGCCGGTGTTGATGCCCTCCTGTTTGCCCACGGAGGGTACCACCACGTTGTAGCCGTATTTCTTCAACGCATGGGAGATCAGCTCGAAATGGATGGGCGCCATCTGGGGCGCCAGGATGGTGTGGGTCTTCTTGCAGTCAGGCTCGAAGTAGGCCCGCTCCGGAATCTCCAGGGCCTCGTACTCCGGCACCGTCCGCCGGGCCAGCACGGCCAGCAGGGAACGGAGACGGATCCGGGCCGCGCCCAGGTTGCTCACCTCGTCCAGTTTGATCATGGTGTAGAGGCGGTGATGCCCCTCGATGATATCCTTCACCTGGTTGATGGTGATGGCGTCCAGTCCGCAGCCGAAAGAGCTCAGCTGCATCAGGGTGATGTCAGGCTGGCTGGCGGCGAAGCTGGCCGCATGGTACAGCCGGGAATGGTAGCTCCACTGGTTGACGATATCCAGCCGCTCCTCCGGCGCGTCCATATGGTAGACGGAATCCTCGGAGACAATGGCCAGGTTGTAGGACTGGATCATGTCCGGGATGCCGTGGTTGATCTCGGGGTCCACATGGTAGGGACGTCCTGCCAGCAGGATGATGGGCAGGTTCTTCTCCCGGGCGGTCTCGATGATCTCGGCGCCCTTGCGGCGCACATCCTCCCGGTACCGCTCCAGCTCATCGTAGGCGGCTTTCAGCGCCTCACGCAGCTCCCCTGCGGGGATAGACTCTCCCGCCAGGGCCTCACGGAGACGCTCCTCCATCCGCTCCGGCGTGTTGATGGGCAGGAAAGGCTGCAGGAACTCCACATCCTCCCGCTCCAGCACGTCCATGTTGGCGCGGATGTTCTCGGCGTAGGATGCCACCACCGGGCAGTTGTAATGGTCCCCGGAGGGGTTCACCGGGTCCTCCATGTTGTAGGGCAGGCAGGGGTAGAAGATTTTCTTCAGGCCTTTCTGAACCAGGTCCATCACATGGCCGTGGACCAGTTTCGCCGGATAGCACAGGGAATCCGACGGCACCGTGGCCATGCCCTTGTAGTACATCTGTGCGGAGGATTTGCCCGACAGCACCACCTCATACCCCAGACGGGTGAAGAAGGTGGCCCAGAAGGGATAGTCCTCGTACATATTCAGCACCCGGGGGATGCCGATACGGCCCCGGGGCGCGTTTTTCAGCGGCTCGTAATGCTCGAAGAGGCGCTGGTATTTATAAGCGTAGATATTGGGGGCCAGCCGTTTCTCACGGGTCTTGCCCTCACCCCGCTTGCAGCGGTTGCCGGTGAAGTACTTGCCGCCGTCGGGGAATTTCTGCATGGTCACCAGGCAGTGGTTGCCGCAGCCCTGGCAGCGGTAGGAAGTGGAGGTGACGGTGAAGTCCCTCAGCTCCTCCGGTCCCAGAACGGCGGACCGGGCCTCCGGCACGTCCTCCACCTGCTCCATGGCCAGGATGGCGGCACCGTAGGCACCCATCAGGCCGGAGATGTCGGGACGGATGACGTCTTTTTTCAGCAGCAGCTCCATGTTCCGGAGCACCGCGTCGTTGTAGAATGTGCCGCCCTGGACCACGATATGGTCGCCCAGCTCGGCCACGTCTTTCAGCTGCATCACCTTGAACAGCGCGTTCTTGATGATGGACAGGGCGATGCCCGCGGAGATGTCCGGCAGGGATGCCCCCTCTTTCTGGGCCTGTTTCACACGGGAGTTCATGAACACCGTGCAGCGGGTTCCCAGGTCCACGGGAGCCGCGGACTTCACAGCCTCTTTCGCGAACTCCTCCGCCGTCAGGCCCAGGCCCTGGGCGAAGTTCTCGATGAAGGAGCCGCAGCCTGCGGAGCAGGCCTCGTTCAATGTGATCTGGGTGATGTTCCCGTCTTTAATCAGAAAACACTTCATGTCCTGTCCGCCGATGTCCAGCACGCAGCTGACCTGGGGGCAGAACTCCGATGCGGCACGGTAATGGGCGAAGGTCTCCACCTCGCCGCTGTCGGCGTGGATGGCGGCGCGGACGATGTTCTCGCCGTAGCCGGTGGTCAGCGTCCCCGCCACATAGGCCGTGTCCGGCATGGCGGCGTACAGCCCCTGGAGCTCACGGACAACCACCTTCAGGGGAGACCCCTGGTTGCTGCCGTAATCCGTGTAGAGCAGTTCCCGGTCCTTGCCGATGGCCACGATCTTCGTGGTGGTGGAGCCGGCGTCGATGCCGATATAGACGGGGCCCTCATAGGAAGTGAAATCCCCCCGGGCCACCTTGTCCCTGTCGTGGCGGCGGAGGAAAGTGTCGTACTCCTCCTTGTCCCCGAACAGGGGCGGATTGGTGTTCTCGCTGACACCGCCGGCGCCGGCGGCCTTGTCCAGGTTGGCGGTGAGGGCGGCGAAGTCCATCTCCTCCGCCTCATCCGCCATGGCCACGCCCATGGCCACGAAATAAGCGCCGTTCTCCACGGGGACCACATGGTCCTCCGTCAGTTTCAATGTTTCGATGAACCGTTTTTTCAGTTCCGGCAGGAAGAAAAGCGGTCCTCCCAGGAACGCCACATTGCCGCTGATCTCGCGGCCCTGCGCCAGGTTGCCGATGGTCTGGTTCACCACCGCCTGGAGGATGGAGATGGCGATGTCCTCTTTGGACACGCCGTCATTCATCAGCGCCTGGATATCCGTCTTGGCGAACACGCCGCAGCGGGACGCGATGGTATAGATCCGCTGCCCTCTGGCCGCCAGGTCGTTGAGACCCTTGGCGTCCGTATGGAGCAGTGAGCTCATATGGTCGATGAAGGCGCCGGTGCCGCCTGCGCAGACACCGTTCATCCTCTCTTCCGGAGCGGCGCCGAAATACATGATCTTGGCGTCCTCGCCTCCCAGCTCCACCATGGTGTCCGTCTGGGGGATCAGCCGCTTCACCGCAGTGGCGGCGGCGATGACCTCCTGTACAAACGGCAGCCCCAGCCTCTGGGCGATGCCCATACCGGCTGAACCTGTCATGGCGAATCTGAAGCTCTCTCTCCGCACTACTTCTTTCAGTGCCTTCAGATTCTCAGTCAATGCATTGGGTATATCGGAGAAATGGCGGGCGTACTTGCTGTAAATCAGCTTGCCCAGCGCATCCAGAACCACCACTTTGATGGTGGTGGACCCGATATCAATACCAACCTTTAAATCAGTAGACATGTAATAACACCTCAAAAATCAACCCTTATTCCCCATTCATAACAGAATAGTTTCGGCCAGCTTTTTGAAGATTTTCTTTCTTCCTGAAGCACATACTGGTCTAATATATAATTATACATCATCCTCCACTTTTTTTCATTAAAGCGCTACGTTTAATGAGATTTTATCCCCAGGGAAAACTCTTCTTCACACATTGTTTACATATTGTTAGCGCTCATCACTTGCGAGTGCTAACAATATGTGCTATAATGAACACAGTGATGAAAGGGGAAATCCCCGAGAAACAGCTCTATCAAAAGGTTTTTCAACTTTCACCACCATTCTCAACAAAAATCTTGAGTACTATAAATCGTTAGGAGGAATGGCAAATGATGTTACCCGGCTTTTTGAGAGAAAATCTGTTTGATGATTGGATGAATGAAGCAGGAGCGCTGAACCCCCGCCGTTTCTTTGAGCAGGAAATGGCGCCTTTATACGGTAAGCACGGCGCCCATATGATGAAGACCGACATCCGGGACAAGGAGGACGGCTACGAGATTGTGGTTGACCTGCCCGGCGTGAAGAAGGAGAACATCCAGGCACGCCTGGAGAACGGTTACCTCTCCATCTCCGCCGAGAAATCCCTGGACAAAGAGGAGAAGAACGAGGAAGGCAGATACATCCGCCGCGAGCGCTACAGCGGCAGCTGCTCCAGAAGCTTCTATGTGGGCGACGCCGTGAAACAGGAGGATATCACCGCCCGTTTCGAGGATGGCGTGCTGACCCTCTCCGTACCGAAAGTGAAAGAGCTGGAATCCGGCAAGGATGACAACCTGATCCGGATTGAAGGCTGATACACAGGCCCCCCTGAAGGGCAGTCCAACCCCTGCCCTTATTCATAATATCCCTTCGACCGCCGCACCCCATGGTGTGGCGGTCTTTTTTTGCCGCAGACCGGGCCCCCGCACCATGCCCGGCCCCCGGCCATTGTTCACCGATTCTTCCCCTCTTTCTCCAATTCCTTGTGATATAATAGAATATAACAGTGATAATAAAAAATATCCACGGAGGTGTTTATCTATGAAAATCGAAGTATGGTCCGACTTTATGTGCCCCTTCTGCTACCTGGGCGAGGTGAAACTGCGCCGGGCGGTGGCCAATCTCGGTGTAGAGGACAAGGTAGAGATCCTGTTCCGCAGCTACGAGCTCCATCCCGGCGGACCGGAATGGGACGGCAGCAGTTTCGCCGACCTGATCATGAAGAAATACGGCATGACCCGGGAGGAGGCGGAGGCCCGCAATGCGGACATCACCGCCCATGCGAAAGACCTGGGCCTGGACTACCGTATGGATCTCATGAAACCCACCAACAGCTTCAAAGCCCACCGGCTGGCGAAATTCGGCAGCAGCCTGGGCAAGGAGAAAGAGATCCTGGAAGGTCTGTTCAGCGCCTACTTCGAACATGGCGCCAACCTCAGTGACGACAAGGAGCTGCTGGCCATCGCAGTGAAAGCCGGCCTGCCGGCGGAGGAGACGGAGAAAGTGCTGAAAGACGGTACCGCTTTCGCCTCGGAGGTCCATCGTGACGAGGACCTGTCCGGCCGTTACAGCGTGGACACCGTGCCCTTCTTCCTCTTCAACGGGAAGTATGTGGTTACCGGGGCCCAGTCCGTGTCCACCTTTGAGAAAGCCATCCGCACCGCGCTGGACGACATGGAGAAATGACATAGCGCCACAATAATATAGCGCCATAAAAATAACGGGATACGCATTTCTGATGGAATGCGTATCCCGTTTTTTATCGCTTTTCTCTTGTCTTATGCCGTTATCCGTGATACTTCCGAACACTTGCCTCTGGCCTTCCCTCAGGCGGTCTTCTCCGTCTCCTCTTTGCTCTCTTTCCGCAGCCACTTCATCAGCAGCGGCGAGAAGGAGGAC
>CALAZX010000154.1 GCA_937926555.1 uncultured Negativicutes bacterium
CAGCTTTCGGCAAATGAACTCCAGGGTGCGACGGAGCTCCAAGGAAGGCTTTCCGGACAGTTCCGGCAGTGCCAGCGCCTGCTCCAGCGCCTCCTTCCGGAAGCCCCGTTCCAGCAGCAGCTCCACCATCCGCTCCGCCAGTTCCCAGACCCGGTCCAGCAGGTCCGCCCCCGTGACGCAGCCCGCAGGAAGACCGGCACGGCGTTCCGGATCCAACGCCTCGCCGCTGCGCCGCTCCAGCTTCTCATACTCATAGCCAAACAGTTCCGCCAGCGTGTCGGGCAGCCCCCGCACATCGCCGTTGTCCACCCGGACCAGGGAGAGAATGTAGTCCCGCAGTTTCTCCCCTGCCGGATTCCGTCCCAGGATATGGAGACCGGTGCGGATCTGCATGTGTTTCAGCCGCTCCAGGTAGCTGTGGATGCGGAGGATGGCGTCCTTGTCCCCTCTTGCGGCACCGATATCCTCCTCCAGGTGGAGATCCGCCACTTTCTGCCAGATCTTCTCCTCCACCACGTCCTCGCTGCCGGGCTGCTGGATGCGGTAATGGGCGTACTCGTCCAGCAGCAGCTCCAGCTCCGCCAGGTCCTCGTAGGTGTCCGCTCTCGAAGAGGGAGGATGGAGATGGCCGATGAGGCAGGCGGAACCCCGCCGTTTGGCCTGTATCCCCTCGCCCACGATGGTCACGTAGTAGGGATAGATGTCCGGCAGGGAACCCAGCGCCGCGTCGGGGCAACACACCTCCGACAGCCCGGCGTTCTTCCCGGGAAGCCACTCCAGGGAGCCGTGGGTGCCCACATGGACCACCGCGTCGGCGCCCCAGACATCCCGCAGCCAGTGGTAGAAACCGAAATAATGGTGGGGCGGCGGTGTGGTCGGGGAATGGATGATCTTGGAGGGGTCCTCGCCGAAGCCCCGGGGCGGCTGCATGCCGATATAGACGTTGCCGTTGACCATACCGGGGATCACCAGGTTCCCCTCATGGTTGAAAACGTCTCCCGGCGCCTCCCCCCATTCCTTCACCAGCTCCTCCTGCAGCCGGGGATGCTTGGTGTCGAACCAGGCCCGGTAACAGTCTCCGGTGAGCTCTCCGGCGGTCCGGTCCAGCTGTTCCTCCGTCAGGAAACGCCGGTCGTTGGTGACTCCCGCCGTGATGGCGCCGATCAGCTCCTGTCCGTCCTCCGGCAGCTCCGCCACCCGGTAGCCCGCAGCCGCCATGGCGTGGAGCAGATCCGCCACGCTCTCCGGGGAGTCCAGTCCCTGGGCGCTGCCGATGGTGGCGTTGGTGGGCGGATAGTTGTGGAAGATGATGGCCACTTTCTTCCCGGCGTTGTCCTTGTGCCGCAGCCGGGCCCACCGCTCCGTCTTCTCCGCCAGGGCGCCGATCCGCTCCCGGATGGGGGCATAATAGCCGCTGCCGTCGGGCCGCAGCTCCTTGGAGGACACCGGCGCCCCGTGGATCACCCCGTCAAACTCCGGGTCCACCACGTTGCAGCTCAGCTCCACCGGGTCCATCCCCATGTAGGAGCCGGACCAGGTCTCCGCGTCACGGAGCAGGTTGTAGCCCTGGAGCACCGGCACATCCAGCTTCTTCAGGAAGTCCGGGCTGTTGTTGCGGCTCACCGTGAGCCCCACCTTGAAGGTGTTGATCACGGCGTCCACCCGGCTGTTCCCCTCCCCGTCCAGGAGGAAGGTCTCCACCGCCCGGGACACTCCCGGCGCCTCCGCCGCCTCGTTGGCGCTCCAGAGGCTGTAGACAGGCACCGGCCCTGTAATATATGTTCAAGACCAATTGATTTACATTTAAAGGGATTTGAAGCATTAGGAGCTATTAT
>CALAZX010000155.1 GCA_937926555.1 uncultured Negativicutes bacterium
AAGTATTCAAGTGAAAGAGGCAGGTTTTAGAAGTATGATGAGAATTGCGTTTCAGACCCTGGGCTGCAAGGTGAACCAGTCCGATACCGCCAGCATGGAGCTGCTGTTCCGGCAGGCGGGCTACGAGGTGGTGCCTTTCCAGGAGGATGCGGATGTCTATGTGGTCAACACCTGTGTGGTGACCAACACGGGACAGCACAAATCCAGACAGATGATCAACCGGGCGGTCCGCAAGAATGAGGACGCCCTGGTCGTGGTGGCGGGCTGCTATCCCCAGACCGCGGCCGGCGAAGTGAAGGAGATTCCCGGGGTGGACCTGCTTCTGGGCAACCAGGACCGCAGCAAGGTGGTCTCCCTGGTGGAGAGCGCCCTGGCGGCCAAACGGGGCGGCACCGCTCCCGCCGCGGACACCGTGGAGGACGAGGTGAAGCCCTGGAACGGCGTCACCGCTTTCGAGGAGATGGCCGGCGGCAACGAGATGGACAAGACGAGAGCCTACCTGAAGATCCAGGAGGGCTGCAACCAGTACTGCTCCTACTGCATCATCCCCTATGCCAGAGGTCCCCTGCGCTCCCGCAGCGTGGAGAACATCCGGCAGGAGGTGGAGGCGCTGGTGGAGCGGGGCTATGGCGAAGTGGTCCTCATCGGCATCCATCTGGGATGTTACGGCAAGGAGCTGAAGGACGGCACCGGTCTCTATGACGCGGTGAAAGCCGCCCTCTCCGTGCCCGGCCTGAAACGGCTGCGCCTGGGCTCCCTGGAGTCGGTGGAAGTGGAGGACCGCCTGCTGGACCTGATGGCGGCGGACCCCCGTTTCTGCCCCCATCTGCATCTGCCGCTGCAGAGCGGCTGCGACCGGATCCTGCAGACCATGCGCCGGCCCTATGACACGGCACGGTTCAAGGCGCTGCTGGCGGACATCCGCAGACGCATCCCCGGCATCGCCATCACCACGGACATCATCGTGGGCTTCCCCGGGGAGACGGAGGAGGAGTTCGAGACCACCTACCGTTTCGCTGAGGAGTGCGGCTTCAGCAAGATGCACATTTTCCCCTATTCCATGCGGAAGGGGACGCCGGCGGCAGACATGAAGGAACAGCTGCCGGAGAAAGTGAAGCAGGCCCGTGCGGGCCGTCTGGCACAGCTGGACGACGCCATGCAGGAGGCCTGGCTCAAGGAGCATCTGGGGCGGACGGTGAACGTGCTGGTGGAACAGCCCTGCGGCGACGGCATGGTCAGCGGCCTCAGCGAGGAGTATATCCGGGTGGAGTTCCCCGGGGACGCCTCCCTCAGCGGGAAAATCGTTCCGGTGAAGCTGGAGAAGGCTCTCGTTGACAAGTGTCTCGGAACCTGCCTATAATGATAAAAAAGGGGGTATGCCCGATGGCAGACTGTATTTTTTGTAAAATCATCGCTGGCGAGATTCCGTCAGACAAAGTGTATGAAGACGACAAGATGGTGGCATTCCGTGATGTGGCTCCCGCAGCGCCGGTCCATGTGCTGCTGCTCCCCAAGGAGCATACGGAGAACGTGATGACCGTGGACAAGGACCTGCTGGCCTACATGCTGGGCAAGGTGGAGCAGATCGCCGCTGACCTGGGAATCAGGGAAAAAGGCTTCCGGGTTGTGATGAATACAGGAAAAGACGGCGGACAGACTGTCAACCATCTCCATATCCATCTGATCGGCGGAAAAGAATTGGGCTGGCCGCCCTGTTGATTATTGACAGGGATTTTTGTTTGCTGTATACTAATCTAGTAAGATTATGCAGGAAAGTCTTTGCAAGTCCTTTCTGCATGGTTTAACTATTCCTATTTACACTTCCCTAAGTGTGTGGAGGGAGGGAGATCAAATGGCAGAAATCAAAGTTGGCAAAGGCGAGAACCTGGAAAGCGCTCTGCGCCGTTTTAAAAGAGCAACCCAGAAAGCTGGTATTCTTTCCGAAGTAAGAAAACGCGAACATTACGAGAAACCGAGCGTTGCTCGCAAGAAGAAATCTGAGGCAGCCAGAAAACGTAAGTCCAGATAATGGAGGCGGGCTGTATGTCTACAAAAGAGAAACTTACTGCTGATATGAAGCAGGCCATGAAGGACCGCGAAGCCGGTAAACTCCGTCTGGGAGTCATCCGTATGCTCCGCGCCGACATCCGCAATGCTGAGATCAACAATAAAGGTAAGGCGGAGCTCTCTGAGGAAGAAGTTCTTGCAGTCATCATGAAAGCGGTCAAGATGCGTGAAGACTCTCTGGCCGAGTTCACGAAAGCAGGCCGTCAGGATCTGGTGGACCAGACCAAGGCGGAACTGGAAGTGCTGAACGCATATCTTCCGGAACAGCTGAGCGACGAGGAATTGACCGATATCGTGAAAAAAGCGATTGAGTCCACCGGCGCGAC
>CALAZX010000156.1 GCA_937926555.1 uncultured Negativicutes bacterium
CGGATGGCCGTGGTGGCCTGGACCCGGCATTTCTCCACGCCGTAGCCCTCCATCAGCTCCTTGAAGCCCTGGAGCACCTGGCAGATTTCCTCCACCATAGGGAAGGGGATGATCTTGTTCTTGAAAGCCTCCTCACCCAGCCGGATGGGATAATCGCACCGCTCCACCAGTTTCCAGCGTTTCAGGCTCCGGTACTCCAGAATCTGCATCCGGATCATCTCGGAACCCAGATGCACCGCTGCGAACGTGGTATATGTTTTTCGTCTCATCGCGTTCTCCACCTCTCATCACCGGGTCAGCGCCATATGCAGGGCGCGGCAGGTCGTGCCGCCGCTTCTTCGATACCCGTCGGGCCCGGCATACACTTCTGTCACCGGCAGCTCCGTCATCCCCCGCGCTGTCATCTCCATGACAGGCTTCTGTCATAAATCCGCGTCTCATACCCGTATAAGATTAAATTTCGACACGGAGCCCTGGAAATCCTTGTATCCGGCCCTTTCCCCCTGTAAAATTTCCGTGAGGTTTCTGTTAAAAAATCATTAACCCCTCCGGGGAAGGAGGGATTTTTTCCCCGTCCGTGCTATAATAGAGAATATATAGTATAGTCCCAAGAGGAAGTACACGATTTGATAACCGGAGACGTCTCCGGCCTTACCATGACGGAACCGCCGCCTGTCCGCGGAGGGCCGTCACGTTTCAGAGAGAGAACGGGGTACTACTATGCAGAGAATAGCAATCATCGATATCGGCTCCAACTCGGCACGCCTTGTGATCAGCCATATCTACAAGAACGGATCCTACAACATGGTGTTCAACCAGAAGGAGAGCCTGCGTCTGAGCCAGAAGCTGGACCGGCAGGGGAACCTGTCCGAGGAGGCTTTCCGGGACACCCTGAAGACCATGAACGCCTTCGCTTTCATGTGCCGGCAGTTCAGCGTGGACAAGATCATCGCCGTGGCCACCGCCGCCATCCGTAACGCGGGGAACGGCCAGGAGCTCATCCGCCGGGTGGTGGAGGAGAGCGGCATCCAGCTCCACATCATCGCCGGCAACACCGAGGCCTACTTCAGCTATCTGGGCGTGATCAACACCCTGGATGTGGAAGACGGCATCATCTTCGACCTGGGCGGCGGTTCCACGGAGCTGGTCCTCTTCAAGGACCGGAAACTGGTGGACGCCATCTCCATCCCCCTGGGCGCCGTGAACACCACCGACATGTTCAACACCAGGGACACCCTGCCGCTGAACGTGCTCAGCGACCTGAATTTCTTCGTCACCACACGGATGGCGAAATATCCCTGGCTGAAGCAGAACAAGCTGCCCCTCATCGGGGTCGGCGGCACGGCCCGTACCGTGGCCAAGATGATCCAGAAGACGCGGAAATATCCCTCTTCCCGGATCCACAACTACATCTATACCGTCCAGAGTTTCCGCAACCTGTTCAAGAAACTCCGGACCACCGACCTGGAGAGCCGGAAGAAAGTCCCCGGCCTCAGCAGCGCCCGTGCCGATATCATCCTGGCAGGCCTGGCCATCATCGCCAGCCTCCTGGATTTCACCGGCAGCAAGCGGATCATCACCTCGGGCTGCGGTGTCCGCGAAGGTCTTTTCTTCGACTACTACGCCCGTCTGAAGAACGTGCCCCTGATCTCCGGCGACATCCTGGAGACCAGCACCCGGAACGTCCTGCGGCTCTACACCGCGGACCCCACCCACGCCGAGCGGGTGGCGGAGCTGGCCCTGAAGATGTTCGACGGCTGGGCGCCGCTCCACGGGCTGACACGGCGGCACCGGAAACTGCTCCATACCGCCGCCCTGCTCCACGACATCGGCATCACCATCAACTACTACAGCCATGCCCGCCACAGCGCCTATATGATCCTCAACGGCAAGCTGTTCGGCCTGACCCATGGGGAGCAGATGATGGCTGCTGCCATCGCCGGCTGGCATAACGGCGTGAACAAGGGCTACTTCAAGAACCACGCCTACCGGGCCCTGGTGAAGGAGGACGAGTGGAAGATCGTGAACAAGCTGGCCCTCTTCGTGGCCCTGGCCGAGAGCCTGGACTACACCCAGAGCAACGCCATCCTCTCCATCGAGGCCCTGCTGGAGAAGAAGAAAGCCGTGCTGGAGCTGAACGCCGAGGGCATCCCCTCCATCGAGCAGCACCAGCTGGACCTGAACAAACCCTGGTTCCTGAAGAACTTCAGCGTGGAGCTGGAGACACGGCTGAAACAGCCTGAATAAGAGAACAGAGACAATGGCGGCCACCACAGCTGCCCCGGCAATAAAACAAACCGGACGGATTCCACACGGACCGTCCGGTTTTTCTATGCCTTTTTTCAGTTTTATTTTTTCAGTTTTAACGTCTCACCGGGCCGTCCCTTCGATACGGGCCCGCTCCGCAGCCGCCGCTTCCTGCTGGGCCGCAGCTCTGGCCTGCTCCTCCGCGGCGATCTTCTCCTGATGCTTCCGGATCGCTTCCGCCTCGGCTTTCTTCCGTTCCGCCAGGATCGGTTTCAGCACCGGTTCCACTTCGAACATCCGGTGCCAGGGCAGAGTGAAGCCGTACTGGTCCACCACGGGACCCATCACGGGCTCCGCCACTTTGTACATGGCCTGTGTGATCCGCTCCTCCACGCCGGGAAGCTGTTTCCGGTCAAAGCCGGAGTTGGGCAGGTAGTTGGGCCAGATATAGGTCTGGTACACTTCGCCACGGGCGTTGGCCTGGTAGGCCCAGTCATCCAGATAGCGCACCGTCAGCAGGCGGTCCTTGGCCTCCTCCGTCATGTAGGGGGACAGGACGCCCTGTCCTAGTGCGAAGCCCAGCGCGTTGCCCGCCGTGTTCCAGCCGCCGTAGGCAGCCAGGTCCCAGGCGATGCCGTCACGGAACAGCCCTTTCACCAGGGCGTTGTCCGCGCCGTTGCCGTATTTGATGTCCGCCACGATGACCTTCCGTCCCCGGTCCAGGTCTTTCATGACCCCGTCCAGGAACACCCGGTCATTCTCCGTCAGCACCCCGTTGTTGGCGGCGTTCCCCGCCTCCAGGGTCACTCCGTTGTAGGGCGTGTTCACCTTCAGCTGGAAATCCGCCCGGTCCGCTTCGGGAACCGGGTAGCAGCCGGCGGCGAAGATATGCTCCCGGGCCGATACGGCGACCGGGTCGTCCTCATAGGTGGGCACCGTCTCCCCGCCCTTGCCCGGCGCGTAGGAGGTGTGCACGAAAGGCGTCACGTACATCAGCTTGTTGGCCGCTCTCGTCAGGAGCAGCAGCCCCAGCTGGTCCGCCCCGGAAAAGAAACGGATTTTCTCTTTCGGCAGCTCGCTGACCAGCGTCGCCATGTGCCGGGCCTCCTTGTGGGCCTGGGACAGCGGCGCCGTGTCGTCACGGCCGATGAGCAGGTAGTCGAAATTGTTGCTCTCCACGCCATGGAGCAGCAGCTCCGTGGCCTTGATGTTCATCTTGCGGCGGCGGTAGAAATCCTGCTCGATGTCCGCGGGAATCTCCCGGTTCAGCATCTGCAGCTCTTTCCGCTCCTTGGCGCTCAGCTTGCCCAGGTCCTGCTTGTCCCGCAGCGCTCCCTGCCGGAACAGCTTCGGCCCCCACTGGGCGTAGTACACCGGCTCCACCGGCGCGCTGCTGGCCCTGGGGGAGCGCATGATGGTCACGAACACATAGACGTCCGGATTGCCGCTTTTGTTCTTCAGGCTGAGGATCCGCTCCGCCCGGCTGGACAGCACGGACTTGTCGAAATGATGGGTCCGGGAGTCCACCAGACCGCCGTAGAGCAGCGCGTCACCGCTGGCCACCACAGCCACGGATTCCGGCGCCTTCTCCTCCAGCCACTCCAGCAGGGCGTCCGCCTTGCCGTTCCGGTTGTTGGAGGAGAGCAGCTCCTCCGGCGGCAGCAGGATATCCCATCCCGCCGCGCGCATGGTCTCCACCGTATAGGCGGAGGACACCGGCCGCGTATCCAGCGGCACGAAGATCATCGTCCCCCGGGGAATCACCGGGGCGGCCGTAGCCACGCTTCCCAGAAGCACGCTGCCCGCCAGTACCAGTCCTGCCAATTTTTTACCCATATATGTCACATCCTATGCTGTATTGACTCTTCTTCCGTCTTCTCTTTCTCTCAGAAAAACTTCCGTTATTTATATATTCGCACTTCATCCTCTTTTATCCTTCATTTGCCGGAGATTCGCGCAAAAAAAGACGGCTCCCCGGAGGGAACCGTCCTCTGTTCTCTTTTCAGCCCGCCGCGCCGTGTCAGTCCTCAGGCAGCTTGTCCGCCGCCACGGGCTCCGTGGCCATCTGGAACCGGCCCAGGAAATCCCTGGTGCGCTGGTTCTTGGCGTGGCCGAAAATCTCCTGGGGAGTACCTTTCTCCGCCACCACGCCCTGGTCGATGAAGATCACCTGGCTGGATACGTCCCGGGCGAAAGCCATTTCGTGGGTCACCACCACCATGGTGAGGCCCTGGGAGGCCAGTTTCCGCATGACCAGCAGCACCTCGCCCACCATCTCGGGGTCCAGTGCGGAGGTGGGCTCGTCCATGAGCAGCACCTCTGGCTCCAGGGTCAGTGCACGGGCGATGGCCACACGCTGTTTCTGGCCGCCGGAGAGCTGGCTGGGTTTGGCGTTGATATAGCCGGACATCCCCACGTTCTCCAGGAACTTCATGGCCTTCTTCTCGGCGTCCAGCCGGTCCATCCCCAGCACCTTGATGGGGCCCACGGTGCAGTTCTCCAGCACCGTCAGGTTGTTGAACAGGTTGAACTGCTGGAACACCATGCCCACCTTCGTCCGGTACATGGGCATGTTCTTGAAGGCTTCCTTCACCGGCTTGCCTTTGTAGAGGATGGTGCCGTCGGTGGGCTCCTCCAGGTAGTTGATGCAGCGGATCATGGTGGACTTGCCGGAGCCGGAAGGCCCGATGATGCACACCACGTCGCCTTTATAGACATCCAGGTTCATCCCCTTGAGGATTTCCCGCTGTCCGAAGTTTTTCTTCAGTCCCTGTACAGACAGGATCAGTTCCTTGTTCTCGCTCATTTTCTACGTCCTTTCTTCACCATTTGCAGGGGATATTCCGTGCAGGGATCCACCAGGGGATCGTATTCCACCATCTGATAGTCGGAAGGTCCGTCCATCTTCTTCTCCCACCACCGGAGCAGCCGGGAAGCGGTGAAGGTCATGATGAAGTAGATCACGCAGGTGATGAAGAAGATCTCGAAGTACTTGTAGTAGACGCCGGCGGCGGATTTGGACGCGAAGTACAGCTCCGTCACCGAGATCACGTTCAGCACCGAGGTGTCCTTGATGTTGATGATCAGATTGTTACCGATCTGGGGCATGATGTTGCGCACGGCCTGGGGCATCACGATGTACCGCATGGCCTGGAAGTGGTTCATGCCGATGGCGATGGCCGCCTCTTTCTGGCCGTCGTCAATGGATTCGATACCGCCGCGGATGGTCTCCGCCATGTAGGCGCCGGTGTTGATGGACACCACGAAAAGACCCGCGAACAGCGGCGACATGTCAATCTCGAAAAGGCTCATGGCGCCGTAGTAGACCACCATTGCCTGCACAATCATAGGGGTGCCGCGGAAAATCTCCACATAGGCGCTGAGCAGCTTCTTCAGCACTTTCATGCAGATCCGTTTCACCAGTCCGTCATCCTCTTCGGTGGGCATGGTCTGCAGAACCCCCACCACCAGGCCGATGACACAGCCTGCCAGGGTGCCGATGATAGCCAGCAGCAGGGTGACGCCGGCGCCTTTCAGCAACACGCCGCCGTATTGCTGCAGCAGAAATACCACCCATTGGAAAAATGTCTCGGGCAAATGTCCCATTCTCTACACCTCGTCCTAAAAAATGATACGGGACAGCGTGTTATGCCGTCCCGTAGTGTTCTTGCCTGTTGTCAGCCTGCCGGATTATTTCTGGGCCAGCGGCTGGATCTTGATAGCCTCGTCCATGATCTTGTTGAAGTCAGCCTCGGTCATGCCGCCCAGCACTTTGTCCAGGGCCTCGGTCAGCTCTTTGTTGCCTTTCTTCACGGCAATGCCGATCTCAACATCCTCGCGGGAGGTCTTGAATCCCTTGTCGTCGGCGAACTGCAGCATCTTCAGATCCGGGTTGGCGAAGACAGCAGCTTTGGCCGTGGGGATATCGCAGACAATCAGATTGCACTTGCCGCTGCGCAGAGCCACAATCATGCCGGGAACATTGTCGATAGCCGGCAGTTTCTGCACATCGGGAACCTGGTCGATCTGGTCGTACCAGATGGTGTTCAGCTGAGAGGTCGCCACAGCGCCTTTCAGGTCGGCCACACTCTTGGCGTTGGCATAGGGTCCGTCCGCTTTCACCAGAGCCACTACGGATGCGTAGTAGTACGGTTTGGTGAAGTCAACAGACTGTTTGCGCTTGCTGGTGATGGACATGCCGGCGATAGCCGCGTCGATCTTGCCGCTCACCACTGCCGGAGCCAGTCCGTCCCATTCCATCTTGTACACTTCCAGCTTGGCGCCCATGGAATCGGCCAGTTTCTTGGCGATCATCACGTCGTAGCCGTTGGCGTACTCGTTGGAGCCGGCGATTTTCACAGCGCCGTTGTCAGCACTGGTCTGGGACCAGTTGTAGGGTGCATAGGCGCATTCCATGCCGACTTTGAAGACTTTCTCTTTCTTGTCCTTGTCGCCACCGCCGCCACAGCCTGCCGCCACAATCATCAGTGCCATCATGCCCATGCAGATGGCTGCTTTTACCAGTTTTCTCAAATTCATAGTGTAAAACACTCCCCTCATTCAAATCAATTACTATACTATCCTGTCCTCTGGGATAAGTCAAATCAAAACCATGAAATGTCCATTTCACAAGTACAAATAAGATATTTTGTAAACTTTTTAACGATTTAAACGGCAATTTTACACTTTTTCAGCCATTTTTCAGCCAGGACACCCCGTTTTTGTGTTTCAAAAATCGTCAGAGTGTTGTCTTTTAGGACTACTTTATCAAAAACTTCTCTTTCCCCAGGATTTTTTCCGTCAGATCAGACCTCCGGCGGTGAATTGTGCCGGATTTCAGTTCAATTCCGGACGGGATTCCCGCTGCCATTCCCCCGACAAAAAAATAAGGACAGACTCCCTTACGGGAATCCGTCCTCACTGTTGTCAGAACAGAACTGCTTCTTCCTCTCACCATACGCACCCATCACAGAGACGCGCCGGGAGGGTTCCGCAGCATGATGCCCCGGGCCTCAGCCCTCAGGCGGTGTTTATTTCACATAGGTCACGGAGGTGTTGTCCTTCAGCACCACGTCGTGAGCGCCGCCTTCCACGATGGAGGTGGCGGATACCAGGGTCAGCTTGGCTTTCTCACGCAGCTCCGCCAGATTCAGCGCGCCGCAGTTGCACATGGTGGAGCGGATCTTGGACAGGGTCAGGTTCACGTTGTCCTTCAGGCTGCCGGCGTAGGGAACATAGGAGTCCACGCCTTCCTCGAAGGACAGCTTCTGGGAACCGCCCATGTCGTAGCGCTGCCAGTTGCGGGCGCGGTTGGAGCCTTCGCCCCAGTACTC
>CALAZX010000157.1 GCA_937926555.1 uncultured Negativicutes bacterium
CAGCGGTGCGGATCTCTTCCGACAAGGAGATCCAGCTGGTGACCTATTCGGCCATTCCTGACCGGAGACCGACCCCCTTAAACAGCTCACTGTCCGTGGCGGGCAGTGAGGACGGCGTGAAAGGCTATGTTGTGGACGCTCCGCTGAGCATCAATGTGATGACCCGCGGCACCGAAGCGGCAAGCGCTACCAACCTCCACTTCGCCGGTGTCAGTGTCTATGTAGCTGACGGCGATGAGACCCATCATCCGGATGTGCATCTCACCCTGGAGAAGAGCCTGTCCGTCTCCATTGACGGCCATCAGACAGACAATCCGAGCAAGTCAACCATATACAGCAGGGCTGTGGCCGGCATGGATATCATGGCCGAGCCCGGTTCGGTAGGTTCCATCATCGCAAAGGACAAGGTCAGCGTACGCGCCTATACGGCACAGCCGGAACGGAACGCTTTCGGCTTCCGCATGGTGGCCGGCGAGTCCAAGGGGAATACCGGGGTTGAGAAGCTGGAGTTCAGAAAAGGCGCCGACTTCAACGCGGTGGTGGACTCTGACGGCGCGGCCTATGGCGGCCGTGTCATCAACAACAGCGGACGGATGGAGATCCGCAACGCCGCAGGGGCGGACCTGAACATCAACGCGGAGATGAACGGCAACCAGATGCCCGGCGAGGAGCCCAGCCACGGCCTCTTCATCTATGGAGACGGCAGCAGTAACACCGCCCTGAACCTGGACGGGCAGCTGAACGTGCGCATGGACTCCGAGCATGAGGACGCCTACGGCATGTCCGTGACGATGCTGGACGGCGGAACCATGGACGGCCATGTGAAAGAAGGACAGACTGTCAAAGCCGATTCCGACTATAACGGAGTGGGGCACGAAGCCCGGACAGCGGAGGGCCTGAAGCTCTATGTCGGCGGCGGCTCCACCCTGAACTATACGGTGAAGAACGCCCGCGCCGCTGCAGCAGGCGCTCCGGATGCCACCGCGCTGATCCTGGACACTGACGGGGCCACCGGCACAGGCACCGCCCTCCATATCGTCAGCGGCGAGGTGGATATGGGCAAACCCAGCACCGTCAGCCTGACGGTGAAAGGCGCCACGGAGATCAAGAGCACCGGCGGCGAGAAGGCCGAAGGCATCAAGAGCGAGACCTACAACGGGGCCACCACCCGCCTGGAATTCGACAAGGTGACCGTGACCCTGGACGGCAAAGACGACGGGAAAGAGGGCCCCGTGTTCATGGGCGTTTCCTCCGGCAGCCATTCCCGGCTGGACATCCATAAAGGACTGACCGTGAAGACCAAAGGGACCGACCTGAAGGGCGGCACCGCTGTCATGGCCAAGATCGGTGACGGCAAAGGCGGCACCAACGAGATTTACCTGGATGGCGAGATCACCATTACGGGAGACAATACGAAAGCGCTGAACGCCCGGGGCAAGGGTTCCAAGATCGTGGTCAACGGCGCGGGCGGCGCCCGGCAGATTATCCACGGCAACGGCGTGGGCTTCCTGGGCGGCGAAGTGGACGTGAACCTGGACACCGCGGACAGCCTGGCCCGGATGTCCGTCTCCAACATGAGAGGCGCGACCACCCAGGGCGTCTACAACATGGCTGTGAAGAACGGCGCCACCTGGCAGCTGATCGGCAAGCACAGCTCCTCCCTGGACCGTCTGGAGATGGGGAACGGCGGCGTGGTCGACCTGACCGAGCTGGTGAACACCCGGCCCAAGGATTTCTGGGACGGCACCTCCCTCCGCATCACGGAACTGGCCGGTGACGGCGGCATCTTCAAGGTTGCCACGGACATCTCCCAGGGCCACGCCCAGGAGATCCGCATCTTCGGCAAGAGCTCCGGCACCCACTTCATCGACATCGCGGACCAGTCCGGCGCATCCGGCGTGGACCCCTACGAGCCGCTGAAGATTGTCACCGCCGAGGACGGTGAGGCCAACGCGGCCAACTTCACTGCCAAGTTCAAGGCACTCCATCCCGTGGAGCTGGGGCCCTACGTATACCGGATCGGCAACGCCAAGATGGTGAAGGCCAGCCCTCAGGTGAAAGGCTTCGACGGCACGGATCCCACCACCTGGTATCTGTATGCGGCCAATGACGAATACCAGGAGCCGGAACTGACTCCTTCTGCGGAAGCCGGCCAGATGGTAGGTTCCAACGGTTACCTCCAGGGTATGACGGAGCAGCAGAGCCTGCGGCAGCGGCTGGGTGACATCCATCACTTCGGCCTCATGGACGAGGGATATGCCCCCTGGGCCAAACTGGTCCGCAGCGAATACAAGACCGGCGACAGGGACATGCCCGATGCGGACACCCGCATCACCGGCACCCAGTTCGGCGTGGACCGGGCTCTCACCGGGGACACCTATCTGGGCTTCTACGGCAGCTACATGCGGAACAAATCCACCACCAGCCTCTCCACGGTGAAAGGCGACTACTACGGTGCCGGTGTCTACATGGCCAAAGACCTGGGCGCGGACTACCTGGACCTGGTGGCACGGTTCGGACATAACAAGAACGACATCGAGAGCGCCACGCTGGATGGCGGCCGGGCGAAAGCCGACGGCATCGGCCAGAACCAGTTCGGACTGTCCATCGAGACGGGCCGTCGGTTCCAGTGGAAAGACGGCGGCCTCCACATGGCGGCTTCCCGTCAGCGGGGCGACGGCTTCTACCTGGAGCCCCGGGTACAACTGAGCTGGACCCGTCACGGCAGCGCCGACTTCACCACCGACAAGGGTCTGAAGGGCGACCTGGAGAGCTACAACAGCCTGCTGGGCAGCACCGGCATCCTGATGGAATACCTGCAGGAGCAGGATAACGGCGCGGTGCTGAGCCTCTACGGCAAAGTGATGTACAACCGCGAGTTCTCCGCCAAACCCGCCGTAATCTACAACGGCACCAACAAAGTGGAGAGCGACTACACCGGCGGCTACCTGAGCTACGGCATCGGCGTGGACTACTCCACCTCCCGGTACGAGTTCTACACGGAACTGGAACGCAGTGCCAAGAAGGCCTTCCAGGAGAAATACCGTGTGGATGCGGGCCTGCGCTTCCGCTTCTGATAGGATAAGAAAATAGGATAGAGTAAGACGCATGAAACATAAAGCGTGAACATGCAGGATAAGGCATGAAACGTGAAATATGAAACATGGAACGGGTCACGTGAGGTGATCCGGAGCATGTGGAACAGCGTGTGGAATGACGAAAAGCCGTCGGCGGTTGCCGGCGGCTTTTTTGTGTGGCTGGAGGATAGGAATTTATCGGTTAAAGACCGGTTGTATCCAACGGCCGGAGTATGTTTCCGGCGGATTGGCACAATCCGGAGCGGGAGCCTCCTTTTCGGAGAAGATATGTCAGAAAAGCTTTTCCCGTTATGGTAAGATAGAAGAAAACAGGTTCAAGAATCTACGGCAGTAGAAAACAGGAATATGAAGCCGCCAGCAGCGATATGGAACGGCGGTGCGAATATAGGAGATGAAGCTATGTATGGTGAATCAGGTTTATTTCTGGCGACACTGAGATCGATGAATAAAATACAGATTCCCGTCTATCAGCGCAATTACGACGGGAAAGAAAGTCAGTGCGAGCGGCTGTTTGACGACCTGGAGCGACTGGTGCGCCGACATCAGAAGAACCATTTTTTCGGCAGTCTTGTAATCTGCAAGAAGGAGAAGTCAGGGATTGGTAATTATGAGATTATTGACGGGCAGCAGCGTATCACCACTATCTCCCTCCTGCTCCTGGCACTGTGCCACCTGATGGAGGAGGGTGCGCTGGTGGTGGAGAATGAATATCTGCAGAATAAGGTGATGGAAACCTGCCTGATATATCCATATGTGGAGGAGAGGGAAAGAATCCGGCTGGTGCCGGTGAAGGATGACCGGAAGGCGTACGAGGCACTGTTCAAGGACTATGCCGACCGGGTGCCTGACTCCAACATGACCATGAACTATAAGTATCTGAAAAACCGGATGCGAAAGAGCGGTTTGACGGCGGATGAGATTTTTGGCGCGGTGGGGAAGCTGGTGACGGTGAATATCACTTTAGACCGGGATGGTGACGGGCAGCTGATTTTTGAGAGCCTCAACTCCACCGGCCTGAATCTCAGCGAAGGCGACAAAATCCGCAATTTCCTGCTGATGGGACTGCCTTCGGAGCGGCAGGAACGCTATTACGATGAGTATTGGCATCCCCTGGAGGAGAACGTGAGGTATAATGTGGATGTGTTCATCCGGGACTATCTCAGCCTGAAACTTTCCCGGATACCCACGTTCAACAATATCTATGAGGATTTCAAGCTGTATGTGGAGATGGAGAACCCGGAAGACATCGAAGACCTGCTGAAGGAGCTGCTGGAGGCATCCCGCCGCTACGCCGTGCTTCTGGGAGAGACGGACTACGGTGATGAGCGGGACCGCTGCCGGTTCCGGCGCAACCGTCTGGGAACCAGTGTCATACGGCCATACCTGTTGGAAGTATTCCGCTTCATGGATGAGGGGCGGCTCTCCCGGAGACAGGTCACCGACATCTGCCTGGCGCTGGAGAGCTATATTTTCCGGCGGCTTATCTGCGATATCCCCACCAACGCGCTGAGCAAGCTCTTTGTCAGTCTGCACAAGGAGATTCTGCGGTTGGATGCGGCGGACGGGGAGAAGGAGAGCGCGGACCGCTACGTGGAGAAGCTGCTTTATATCCTCTCACGGAAACGGGAGCGGAGTAAATTCCCCATGGACGAGGAGTTTATGACGAGCCTGGCCAATAAGAACATCTACGACATGCTCTCCAAGAACCGGAAATATTATTTCGAACGGATGGAGAACTACGGTACCATCGAGACCAAGGATGTCTGGACACAGCTGGAGCCCGGCGCCTACTCCATCGAGCACATCATGCCCCAGACCCTTACTGAAAAGTGGCGGAATGACTTGCGTCGGGACGGAGATCCGGAGGCGATTCAGGAGAAATGGCTCCACAAAGCAGCCAATCTGCCGATGACCGGTTACAACAGCAACTACTCCAACAGTGCCTTCGCCGAGAAACGGGACGTGAAATCCGGGTTCCGTGACCGCGGCCTGCGGG
>CALAZX010000158.1 GCA_937926555.1 uncultured Negativicutes bacterium
CGGAAGAACAGGACCGGACCCGGCGTAAACGGTTCTTCCATAATAGGTCTTTTCCGCATATAAAAAAAGACACCGCAATGCGATGTCTTCAACGTATTTTTAAATTATGTGTCCCGCCGGAGCTTATTCACCGAATACATGCGGCAACCAGGGAGGCAGCAGGCCCCACAAGTCTACCAGGAAGTACAGGGATGCCGGAATCATGACACCGAATGCGGTACCATATGCGTACTCTCCGGTTTTGAAATTACGGTAGCATCCGCGGATACTGCACAGCAGCACGAAGAACCAAATAAAAACCTGTGTGAACTTCATATGATAACTCCTATTCAACCTTGAAAAGATAAAAAAAAATGGTGCCTCAGCACAGAATCGAACTGTGGACACAGGGATTTTCAATCCCTTGCTCTACCAACTGAGCTACCGAGGCATTGGCGACCCAGAGGGGACTCGAACCCCTGACCTCCGCCGTGACAGGGCGGCATTCTAACCAACTGAACCACCGGGCCATAGATAAAAAAATGGTGGGCGCTGACGGGATCGAACCGCCGACATTCTGCTTGTAAGGCAGACGCTCTCCCAGCTGAGCTAAGCGCCCACATGGTGATCCGCCAGGGGATCGAACCCTGGACACCCTGATTAAGAGTCAGGTGCTCTGCCAGCTGAGCTAGCGGACCACATGTATGGTACTCAGTTATAATACCGAATCTTGGCCGCTTTGTCAATACCTTTTGGCCAAAAAATCCTGTTTTTGAGAATTTTTCCTGGATTCTGCATCCCCTCCCCCATTCTTCGCAAGCCCCTTTCCTTCCAGAGGAATCCCGCTGTCCCACGCGGATTATCCTCTCCCCCGGGCACTTCTGTTTTTAATCTTCCGCATCTATGTTATAATGGCACTATATTGAGTTTGACTCTTTTCACATACCGGTTCCCGATAAAATGACGGAATCCCGGTCATCAATCAAAAGAAAGCAGGTATGCACCATGAGAAAACAGATTTTATCCGCCTTGCTGGCAGGCGTTCTGATGGCAGGCATGAGCACCTCCTGCCTGGCCGCTGAGGCGGCAGGCAACGCTCCCGCCGCTGCCGACGCCACCGCCACCAACCTGAAGGACGGCTATCCGGCACCGGAGCAGGTGGCTCCGCCCCGTCCGGTACCGCCCGCATCCATGAACAAACCCAAGGAGGTGGCTGCCTATATCGCTGCCGTGGACCAGTACGTGAAGGCCATGCAGAAATACATCGACGGCACCACCAACGACCTGAACAGCATCGTGGAGAAACGGAACAAAGCAGGCGCTGACGCCAACAAAGTCATCGAGGAATACAACAATTTCTTCGGTGTGGGCGAGAAGAAGTGACCCTCTCATATCAGTCCTTCGGACAGCCTTTTATCTAACCCTTTCTATACAGAAGCAGGCTCCCGCATCCCGGGGGCCTGCTTTTCGTTTACTGGTCTTTCACGCCGGATTCATATATAATGGTAACAGCAAAGAGACAGGAGGAAAGCAGTTCACATGGAACTGTCTGATACAACATGACCGAAGAGAAAAAGAACAGACGCACCACAACCGGAAACGCCGCCGCACCCGGCAGCGCGTCCGCCAAAAACAACCCGAGCAACACCGAGGGGGCGGCCAAGCCCCACAAGCGCCGTAAACGCTACAGCGGCCGCTATCCCAAGAATTTCCACGAGAAGTACAAGGAGCTGAACCCGGAGAAATACGGCTCCATCGCCGGCCACGTCATCGCCAAGGGCAACACCCCGGCGGGAACCCACATCCCCATCATGGTGGAGGAGATCCTGGACTTCCTCCAGATCAGGCCCGGCCAGAAAGGCTTCGACGCCACCCTGGGCTACGGCGGCCACAGCAAGGCCATGCTGGAGAAGCTGGACCATACCGGCCATCTCTGCGCCACCGACGTGGACCCCATCGAGTCCGCCAAGACGAAGAAACGCCTGGAGGAGGCGGGCTTCGGCGAGGACTGCATCACCATCCGCAACACCAACTTCGCCAACATCGACAAGCTGGCGGAGGAGTTCGGCCCCTTCGACTTCCTGCTGGCGGACCTGGGCATCTCCTCCATGCAGCTGGACAACCCGGACCGGGGCTTCTCCTACAAGGTGGACGGCCCCCTGGACCTGCGGATGAACCCGGAGAAGGGCGCCCCCGCCTCGGAGCTGCTGCAGCGGCTCTCCCGGGAGGAGCTGATCGGCATCTTCCTGGAGAACTCCGACGAGCCCTATGCGGAGGAGATCGCCACCACCCTGGTGAAAGACCTGCGGAAAGGCGTCCCCATCCTCACCACCAACGCGCTTTACGAGGAGATCCGGAAAGCCCTGGAGTTCCTGCCCGCCGGCGAGCAGCGTGACGCCGTGAAGAAAAGCAGCGCCCGTGTGTTCCAGGCCCTGCGCATCGAGGTGAACCAGGAGCTGGAGGTGCTCTACACCTTCTTGGAGAAACTGCCCTACGTCATGGCCCCCAACGGCCGCGTGGCGGTGCTCACCTTCCATTCCGGCGAAGACCGGCTGGTGAAGAAGGCTTTCAAGGCCTACCAGAAACTGGGCCTCTTCAGCGAGGTGGCCCGGAACGTGATCCGCCCCTCCGCCGAGGAGTGCGTGCGGAACCCCCGCTCCAAGCCCACAAAGCTCCGCTGGGCCATCCGCAGCGAGGAATAGGATACAGTTATCGCGCGGAAACGGAAAACGCCGTATCGGCATTTCCGCCTGTCCGTATGGCTCCGCTCACAGCCGCTTCCGGTAAAACGGATCAAGGCGTAGCGGATGACGGGTTCCACAAAATCAACAGAATATCATAAAAACAGAAGGCTGCCTCCGGGCAGCCTTTTTCATAGCTTTTCACACAAAAAGGGAAGGACCATGACGTCCCTCCCTTTTTTACTTCTGCGGCCTTATGGCCGGAGATATTCTATTTTCAGTGCTCAGTATCTCTTTTCCGCGGAACGGGATCAGAAGCTGTAATCCGGACCCGCCGGACAAAAAAAGAGACCCGCCATGGGCAGGTCTCCGTACGGACTGTGTCCGCTGTTATTCTTTTTTCTCCCCGTCCTCTTTCTTGAGGGCGTTGTCCAGGGTATGCCAGGACAGCACGGCGCATTTCACCCGTGCCGGCAGTTTGGAGATGCTCTTCAGGGCCATGGCCTCCTCCAGCTCCTCCAGCTGCTCCTCGTCGGTGATGTCGCCTTTGATCATGCCGATGAAGAGGTGGGCCAGATGTTTCGCCTTCTCCACGGTCTCCCCTTTCACCAGGTCGATCATGATGGAGGTGGATGCCTGGGAGATGGCGCATCCCACGCCGGTGAACGCGGCGTCCACGATGATGCCGTCCTTCACTTCCAGCTCCAGGGTGATCTCGTCACCGCAGCTGGGGTTGTGGCCCTTCAGCGCGCAGGTGGCGTGGTCCAGGTGGTGCCGGTGCTCCATGGAGCGGCTGTGCTCCGCGATCAGTTCCGTATAGATACTTTCCAGACTCATAAATGCATCACCGTCCTGACTTTTTTCAGCGCCTCGATCCAGCGGTCCACTTCCTCTTTCGTGTTGTAGAAGTAGAAGCTGGCGCGGCAGGTGGCGTTCTGCCCCAGATACTTCATCAGCGGCTGGGCGCAGTGATGACCCGCGCGCACAGCCACGCCGTCCGCATCCAGGATGCTTGCCACGTCATGGGGATGGACATCCTTCACGTTGAAGGTGATGATCCCCGTCTTGTTGTCACGGCGGCTGTCGCAGCCGTACAGTTCGATATAGGGCAGTTCACGCAGCTTGGGCAGTGCGTATTCCATCAGCTCCCGCTCCACCTGCTCAATCTTCTCGAAGCCGATGCCGCTGATATAGTCGATGGCCGCGGCCAGTCCGGCGGCGCCGCCCACGTTCTGGGTGCCCGCCTCGAATTTGGCCGGCAGCTCCGCGAAAGTGGTGTCCTGCTCCTCCACATACTCGATCATGTCGCCGCCCATGAGGAAGGGAGGCATCTTGTCCAGCAGCTCCTCCTTGCCGTAGAGCACGCCGATGCCCATGGGGGACAGCAGCTTGTGGCCGGAGAATGCGAAGAAATCGCAGTCCAGGTCCTGCACGTCCACCTTCATATGGGGCACGCTCTGGGAGCCGTCCACCACCATCACCGCGCCCACGTCGTGGGCCAGCTTGGCGATGCGTTTCACGTCGTTGACCAGTCCCAGGACGTTGGACACCTGGGTCACGGCCACCAGACGGGTCTTTTCGTTGATCTTCTCCGCGATATCCTTCTCGGACAGGTTGCAGTCGTCCTCCAGGTAGATATAGCGCAGCACGGCGCCGGTCCGTTTCGCCACCATCTGCCAGGGCACCAGGTTGCTGTGGTGCTCGGCGATGGAGATGAGGATCTCATCCCCGGGCTTCAGGAAAGCCAGGCCGTAGCTGTAGGCGATCAGGTTCAGGGCCTCCGTGGCGTTCTTGGTGAACACGATCTCGTTGGCCTTGGGCGCGTTGATGAACTCCCGGACTTTCTCCCTGGCGTTCTCATAGATGTCCGTCGCCTTCACGCTGAGCTCGTAGGCGCCACGATGGGGGTTGGCGTTGCAGCCGCCGTAATACCCGCAGAGCGTGGTGACCACGCTTTCCGGTTTCTGGGTGGTGGCACCGTTGTCCAGGTAGGCAAGCGGCTTATTGTTCATGGTACGCTGCAGCAGGGGGAAATCCCTGCGAAATTCATTTCCGCTCATCAGCAATCCGCTCCTTAATCTGTGTATCGATCTCCGCCCGCAGGGCCTCGTCCCCAATCCGCTCCAGTACGGGATTGAAGGCGGCCTCCACGACCAGAATCTGTGCTTCGCTCAGGTCCAGGCCGCGGCTCATCAGGTAGAAGAGCTTGTCCTGGTCCATCCGGCCCACGCTCACCGCGTGCTCGCCGTCAACATCATCCTCGCCGGACAGCAGCAGGGGGACGCTCCGGTTCCGGATGCCCTCGTTCAGCAGGGTCACTTCCTCTTTCTCCCGGCCCACGCTGCCGTGGGAACCGTGGACGAAATCCAGGGTGCCCCTGAAAATCTTCTCACTGCGGTCCTTCAGGGCGCCGCGGACCTGCATGTCGGCGCCGGTGTTCTGTCCCAGGTGGCGGATGACGTAGTTCATGTCGATCTTCCGGTCTCCGTCGCCCAGGTAGATGGCGGCCACGTCCGCTTCGGAACGGTCGCCCTCCAGGTCTATGTTCAGCTTGGTCACGGTCTCCGAGGAGCCGGTCTCCACAGCCGTATAATGCACTTTGGCGTCTTTCGCCACTTTCACGTCCACCTCGTCCACATGGGGGGCGTCCACCGGCAGAAGCTGTGCTTTGATCAGTTTCAGCGTGCCGCCTTCGCCCACCGTGGCGGTGATCCGTCCGTGGCCCTCCTTGCGGTAGACAACCAGGCATTCCCGGTTCTCCCCCGCGGGGACCTCGATTTTTATATCCGCGTCGGCCTGCACTTCCGGGGATACCCCTTCCGGCAGGTACGCCTCATTCACTCCCAGCCATCTCCAGGTGCGCATGGGAATGGAGCTGTAAACAGTACGTTCCATCTTTTTCCTCCTTACCCCATGGTTCCTTCCAGTTCGATGTTGACCAGGTTGTTCATCTCCACCGCGTACTCAAGCGGCAGCTCTTTGGCGATGGGTTCCACGAAGCCACGGACGATCATGGCCCGGGCCTCCTCCTCGCTGATGCCGCGGCTGGTCAGGTAGTAGATGGCCTCGTCGCTGATGCGGCCGATCTTGGCCTCATGGCCGATATCCACCTGGTCCGCCTGGATGTCCATCACCGGCAGCGTGTCGCTGCGGGAGTCGTCATCCAGCATCAGGGACTCGCAGTTCACCAGGCACTTGGCGTTCCTCGCCGCCGGGGTCACCTTCACGGCGCTCCGGTAGGTTGCGATGCCACCTGCCTTGGAGATGGTGCGGGTGTTGATGTTGGCCGATGTGTTGGGGGCCGACATGATGACGCTGGCGCCGGTGTCCAGGTTCTGCCCCTTGGAGGCGAAGGTGACACCGGTGAACTCGCACCGCGCGTTCTCGCCCCGCAGGATGCTCCGGGGGTAGAGGCAGGACACATGGGAGCCGAAGGATCCGGACACCCACTCGATGATGCCGTCCTTGTCCACCACGGCACGCTTGGTGTTCAGGTTCATCATGTTCCTGGACCAGTTCTCGATGGTGGAGTAGCGGAGCCGCGCGCCTTCTTTGACGAACAGTTCCACCGCGCCCGCATGGAGGTTGGTCACGTTGTATTTGGGAGCGCTGCAGCCTTCGATGAAATGCAGGCTGGCGCCTTTCTCCACAATGATCAGTGTATGCTCGAACTGCCCCGCGCCGGCCGCGTTCAGCCGGAAATAGGACTGCAGGGGGATCTCCACCTGCACCCCTTCGGGGACGTAGACGAAGGATCCGCCGGACCAGACAGCGCCGTGCAGCGCCGCGAACTTGTGGTCTCTGGGGGTGATGAGCTTCATGAAGTATTCCTTCACCAGGTCCTCATGCTCCCGCAGCGCGGTCTCCATATCCGTGTAGACAACGCCCTGCTCCGTCAGCTCCTTCTGGATGCTGTGGTAGACAACCTCGGAGTCGTACTGGGCGCCCACGCCGGCCAGGGAGCTCTTCTCCGCCTCGGGGATGCCCAGCCGGTCGAATGTGTCTTTGATATCCTGGGGAACCTCTTTCCAGTTCCCGGTCATCTTGGCGTTGGGCTTCACATAGGTGACGATGTTGTCCATGTCCAGTTCGGACAGGTCCGGCCCCCAGGTGGGAAGGCCCATGCCGTTGTAGATCTCCAGGGCTTTCAGGCGGAACTCCAGCATCCATTCCGGATCGTTCTTCCGCCGGGAGATATCACGGATGATCTCCTCGGTGAGCCCCTCCGCCGCCTTGTACTCGGAACGGTCCTCGTTCCGGATGTCGTACAGGGTGCGCTCTATATCTTCTATGTATGTCTTCTTCTTTTCCATAGGACTGCCTCTATTTTTCCTTCTCAGCCAGATGGGCGAATCCCATCTTGTTGATCTTCTCGATCAGTTCCGGTCCGCCTTCTTCCACAATCCGTCCGCCCATGAGCACATGGACCCGGTCCACTTTCAGCTTCTCCAGGATGCGGGTGTTGTGGGTGATGATGAGGCAGGAGTTCTCCTCGTTGTGGAACTTGCTCACGCCGCCGGACACAATCTGCACCGCGTCCACATCCAGGCCGGAGTCGGTCTCGTCCAGGAGGGCCAGCTTCGGGTTCAGCATCAGCAGCTGCAGGATCTCGTTGCGTTTCTTCTCGCCGCCGGAGAAGCCCACGTTCAGATACCGCTCCGCGTAGGAGGGGTCGATCTGGAGCTCTTTCATCATCGCTTTCAGCTCTTTGCGGAAGGCGAAGATGCGCACCTGCTTGCCGGTGATGGCCTGCTTGGCGGTACGCAGCATGTTCTCCACGGTGATGCCGGGAATCTCCTCCGGGGTCTGGAAGGACAGGAAGATGCCTTTCCGGGCCCGGTCGAAAGTCTCCAGGTCCGCGATGGACTCGCCTTCGAAAAGGATCTCGCCGGCAGTGCGGTTGTATTTGGGATGACCCATGATCACGTTCATCAGGGTGGATTTGCCGGAGCCGTTGGGCCCCAGGATCACATGGACCTCGCCTTTATTGAGGGACAGGTTCAGCCCCTTGAGGATCTCTTTTCCCTCCACGCCTGCGTGAAGGTCTTTTATTTCCAGTAATTTCTCAGCCATATGCCTCGCTCCTTATGCCAGTATAGTGACAAGTATATGAAAGTCTGTTGATCGCACAAATTCCGCCATCTTGTCGCGGCGGTTCTCTATGAAAAATGACAAAACGTCATCAAATGCCGATTTTAGGCATACTTCCATGTCTATATCATACCACGGAAAGCAGTACCGTTCAACAAATCCATACTTTTTCAGTCGGTATTTCTATTCTATTGTATAGAATGGAGGAATAACTGTCAATTTGTCAGCCCCCTGAAACAGTAAAAATACATACAAATGTCACAAAGAAGAATTGACGGAAATCCCTGCAAAATGTAGGAATTGAGTATCCATGCCCTTTCCGGAAAAAGACGCAAAAAAAGGCTTCCGTTCTCACGGAAGCCTGGATTGACTGGAGCCACAAACAGGACTTGAACCTGCGACCCTCGCATTACGAATGCGATGCTCTACCAGCTGAGCTATTGTGGCAATAGAGTATCTGCGATACTATACTATTCTATTATCCAGATTTTATCCTGATTAGTCAAGGGCTAAATCAAAATATTCACTTTTCCGGCCAGTTTCTTTCCCCCTGATATAGTATAATAATGAATATACCGCATGAAAGCGCATTTTACGGAAAAACGCACCGAGACAGACAAGAAGAACAGGCAGGAGAGATAACATGAGAATTCTTCACACATCAGACTGGCATCTGGGACGGAGCTTCCACGGCCTGCATATGACGCAGGAGCAGAAAGCCGTCCTGGACCGGCTGCTTGATATCATCGAGACCCGCAAGACCGACGTGGTCATCATCGCCGGGGACATCTACGACCGTTCCGTGCCGCCGGAGGAGGCGGTGCGGCTCTTCGACGAGACCCTGAACAGCATGGTCACCCGGCTGGGGCAGAAGGTCATCCTCATCGCGGGGAACCACGACAACCCGGGACGGCTGGGCTTTGCCCAGGACCTGCTCCGGGGCCAGGACGTCTTCATCACCGGTCCTCTGGCGAAAGATACGGATCCGGTGGTGCTGGAGGATGAGCACGGGCCCGTCTATTTCGCTCCCCTCACCTACACCGACCCCCTCATTGCCCGGGAAATATTCCGGACGGAGGATAAAGAGGCGGAAGAGACCCCCATCCGCACCCATGAGGACGCCCTGCGCCGCCAGATCAGCCTGATGGAGGCCAAAATCCCCCGGGGAGCCAGGTCCGTGGCCATCGCCCACGTGTTCCTCACCGGCGGCGCCGCCAGCGAGGATACGGAGCGTCCCCTGACTATGGGCAATACCGGCGGCGTGAGCAAGGACCTGTTCCGGAACTTCACCTACACCGCCCTGGGCCATCTCCACCGGCCCCAGAAATTCGGGGAGAACATCCGCTACAGCGGCTCCCTCATGAAATACGCCTTCAGCGAGACGGACCAGCGGAAAGGTGTCTATATCATCGACCTGGACGCCGACGGCATCGCCGGTATCGAGACCGTCCCCCTGGAGGCGCGGCACGACCTGGCCTCGGTGAAAGGCTCTTTCGCCGACCTGATGGAGAATCCCCGGGAGGAACTGAAGGAGAACTTCCTGGAGATCATCCTCACCGACCCCACCCCCATCCTGGACGCCAAGAACCGTCTGGAGACCATCTACCCCCATATCATGCACCTGCAGTATGAGCGGCTGAACCGGGCTCCGGAAGAGGAGAGCATCCGCCGGGAGCGTGAGAACCTCAGCGACTACGCCCTGGCCGCCAGCTTCTTTGAGCAGGTGGGCGGACAGCCCCTGACGGAGAACCAGGAGCGCCTGCTCCGCGAAGCGGTGGAGGAAGTGCAGAAGGAGGACACCCCATGAAACCCATCACACTGACCATGAAAGCCTTCGGCGCCTACGCCACGGAGCAGACCATCGATTTCCGGCGGCTGGAGGATAACAACCTGTTCCTCATCTACGGACCCACCGGCAGCGGCAAGACCACCATCCTGGACGGCATCGTCTTCGCCCTCTACGGGAAGTCCAGCGGCAGTTTCCGCAGCGGCAAGTCCCTGCGCAGCGACTTCGCCCCCCTGGACAGCCCCACGGAGGTGGAGTTCACTTTCCGCCTGGGCCGGCGCACCCTCTCCATCACCCGCTCCCCGGAGCAGGAGGTGAAGAAACAGCGTGGGGAAGGCACCACCGTCCGTCCCGCCGACGCCTCCCTGGTGGAGGTCATGGAGGACGGCACCCGGGTGCCCCTGGCCACCAAATCCGAGGAAGTCACCCGCACCATCATCAGCCTGCTGGGCTTCAACGCGGACCAGTTCACCCAGATCGTACTGCTGCCCCAGGGGCAGTTCCGGCAGTTCCTCTCCTCGGACTCCAAGGACAAGAAGGAGATTCTGGAGACTATCTTCCACACCGCCTTCTTCAGCCGGCTGGAGAACCTGCTGTCCGCCAAGAGCGCGGCCCTGGAGAAAGAATACGGCAAGCTGCGGGAGCAGGAGGCGCTGCTGTTGGAGCAGCACCAGTGCGCCAAAGCCGAGGAACTGGCGCCCCGGATCGAGGCCACCGGACAGGAGGCGGCGAAAGCGGCGGAACAGCTGGAGAAGCTGAAATTCCTCCTGGACAAGTCCCGGAAAGAGCTGGCCGCCCTGGAGACGCTGCAGCAGCACTTCCGGGAAGCCGCCGAGGCGAAGAAAGCCCTGGCCGCCCTCACCGCCAGGGAGAAGGATTTCGAGAACCACCGGCTGCGGATCCGGCAGGGCGAGGAGGCCATCAGCCTGGCGGAACCCTTCAACAAGGCCGCCCTGCTCTACACCCAGCTGAAGAACAGCCAACAAGCGCTGGCTGAGGCGGAAGCCGAGCTGAAAAGGATGGATGAGCGGCTGGACGGCGCCCGGAAGAAAATGAACACCGCCCTGGCCGGCCTGGCCCTCCTGGACCCGGAAGAGGATGAGAATAGCGGAGCTTCAGCAGAAGACGGAATGGCAACCGGTCCGGACAGCGATGCCCACTCCCCCGCCAATCCCCTGGAGACCATCCGCAGGAAGATCCTCCGCCTGGAGACGGAGGCCGCCACCCTCACCGGTGTCAACCGGGAGCTGGCCCGGATGGCCGCCGAACTGGTGGAAGGGCAGCCCTGCCCGGTCTGCGGCTCCACCAGCCATCCCCGTCCCGCCAACATCAGCGCCGAGAAGGAGGCCCTGCTCCAGCGGGAAATCGCCGCGAAACGGAAAGCGGCGGAAACCCTGCAGCAGCTGGACCGGGAGCTCCGCACCGCCCAGGACCTGCGGAACCGGGCGGCCGGCGCCAGGGAGACCGCCGCCAAGCAGATCCCCGGCCTGGAGAAAGAATGTCAGGACGCGGTGAAGGTCTACCAGGACCTGCTGGCGGACTCCTACTTCAAAGGTGATTCCCGGGCCTACCAGGCGGCACGGAAAGAGATCCCCTTCCTGCCCAGCCTGCGGCAGGAGATCCAGGACTTCGAGAAGGCCCTGGCCGCCGCCGGCGACCGCCTGAAACGGGCGGAGGCCGCGGTGGAGGGACAGACCCCGCCGGACCTCACCGTCCCCCGGGAGACCGTGGCGAAACTGGAGCGGGACCACCAGGAGGCGGTACGTGCCGTCACCCTGGCGGAGAAAACGCTGGCGGAACTGAAAGCGGCGAAAAAGCAGCTGGCGGCCCTCCACGAGAAACTGGCGGAGAAGGCCACCGCCTACGAGGACGCGGCCTACCTGGCCCAGACGGCGGGCCGGAAGAATCCCCTGAAACTGACCCTGTCCGCCTTCGTCCTCCAGACCATCCTGGACGACGTGCTCATCGCCGCCAACGAGCGGCTCCAGACCATGTCCCGCCAGCGGTTCCTGCTGAACCGCAGCCCTCCCGTCCTGGACGCCAGGAAGCAGAACGGCCTGGACCTGGAGGTGAACGACGCCTATACGGGACTGGACCGGCAGGTGTCCACCCTCAGCGGCGGCGAGACCTTCCTGGCCTCCCTGTCCCTGGCACTGGGGCTCACCGATGTGGTGCAGTCCTACGCCGGCGGCATCCGCCTGGACACCATCCTCATCGACGAGGGCTTCGGCACCCTGGACCCGGAATCCCTGGACGCCGCCATGAAGGCCCTGACGGATCTCCAGGCCAACGGGCGCCTGGTGGGCATCATCTCCCACGTGGCGGAGCTGGAGGAGCGGATCCCCGCCCGGCTGGAGATCATCCCCGGGGAGAACGGCAGCACCGCCCGCTGGCACGTCTGAGACGGCAGCCCCGGAGAACAGGGCATACCGGAAGCGGAAATTCAGCGAACAGGAAGACAGCCATAAAAACAGAAACTGGCCGTGCATGTCCGCACAGCCTGTCATACGCATAAAAAACACCGGAGAGGCTTTCTCAAGTCTCTCCGGTTTTCTTTTTCCGTCATTCTTCCGAAGCTTTCTTCGCCGCTTCCTCCAGCTTCCGTTTCCGCAGCTCCCGCTCCTTCTCCCGTTCCCGGACTTTCATCCGGACCTCGTCCTCCGGCACCTTGTCCACTTTGATGACAGGGATCAGCTTGGGGTTGCGCTCCCGGATCTTCTCGCCCACCAGCCGCACCAGCTCCGCGTCGGTTTTCGGATAGCCGAAGGGCACCGCCATGTCGAAGATGATGTTGGTGTGGGTCCGGCCCTTCACCACCCGGAAATCGTGGAAGCAGAGGCAGGGGTCCACCTCTTCCAGCAGGGTCTCCACCCGGCCATAGAGCTCTTTCGTCAGCGGGTCGTTCACCACGATGGGGTCCATGTGGATCACCGCCTCGCAGCGGAATTTCGTGCCCAGCTCCTTCTCCACCCGGTCAATCAGGTCGTGGATCTCCAGGATGTCGCTCTTGGAGGAGACCTCCGCATGGAGGGACATCATGAACCGGCCCGGGCCGTAATCATGGACCACCAGGTCATGGACACCCAGGATCTCCTCATGGGCCATCACCGTGGCCTCCACCTCCGCCACCAGCTCCGGGGACGGGGGATTGCCCAGCAGCGGGCTGATGGTGTCGCGGGCGGCGTCCCAGCCTGCCTTGGCGATGAGCAGCGCCACCACCACGCCGCAGTAGCCGTCGATATTCCAGCCGGTATAGTGGGCCACCAGGGAAGCCAGCAGCACCACGGAGGTGGATGCCGCGTCGGAGATGCTGTCCGTGGCGGTGGCCTCCATGACCTTGCTGTTGATGGCCTCTCCGGCCTCTTTATTGTTGTAGTACATATAGACCTTCACCAGGATGGACACCACCAAAATCAGGCCGATAGTACCGTTGAAGAGCACCGCCTCGGGATGGAGGATCTTCTCCACGGAGGACACCAGCAGCTGGTAGGCCATCAGCAGGATCAGCAGCGCCACGATGAGTCCCGTCACATACTCCAGCCGGCCGTGGCCGAAAGGATGCTCCGATTCCGCCTCCTTACCCGCCAGCCGGAATCCCACGATGGAGATCAGGGAGGACCCCGCGTCGGACAGGTTGTTCAGGGCGTCCGCCATGATGGCGATGGAGTTGCTGACCAACCCCGCCGCCAGCTTGAAGGCGAAGAGGAAGACGTTGAAGAATATCCCCACCACGCCGTTGAGGATGCCATAGGACTGGCGCACCGCCGGGTCCGTCACGTTCATATAGTTTTTGATGAAAAACCGTGCGAGAAAAACAGTCATGTCATTTCCTTCTTTTTCACTGGGTAAATTGATTATTCCTATCATATACCAGAACCGGATAAAAAGAAAGTCAGAAAGCGTACCGGAGAATCCCCCTCCGATACGCTTTTCCTGTTTTCATTCTATTTATGCTGTTTTCATCGTTTTTTCGCCAGTTTACAGCGATTTAAGACGATTTTCTTTTTTTAATAGAGCTGGAAGCATCCATCCGGAGAACTCTCGGCTCTCCGCACTCCGGAGATTATCTGCCTTCCGCCAGGCGCATGGCCTCGGTCTCGGTCTGCCCGGCTTTCTCCTGCCCGATATTGTCCACGGGACGGTTGTGCCCGTCCACCATGACCACTTTGGGCACGCAGGCCCGGGCCTCCTCCTCGTCCATCCAGGCGTAGGCGATGATGATCACCGTGTCTCCCACCTGGACCATCCGGGCGGCCGCTCCGTTCAGACAGATCACGCCGCTGCCCCGCTCGCCTTTGATGACATAGGTCTCCAGGCGGCTGCCGTTGTTGTTGTCCACAATCTGGACCCGCTCCCCGGGAAGGATCCCGGCGGCATCCATCAGGTCCTCGTCGATGGTGATACTTCCCATGTAGTCCAGACGGGCCTGGGTCACCGTGGCCCGGTGGATTTTTCCGTGAAACATATGATACTGCATCAGTGCGCCTCCTGTTTTTCCGTGTCCAGCACGATATTGTCGATCAGCCGGGTGGTGCCGAATTTCACGGCCACCGCCAGCAGATGGGGATTCTCCAGCTCATGTTCCGCGCCGCTCAGGTCCGGCAGACGGTACAGTTCGATATAGTCCACATTGCTCATGGGTTCCGACAGGATCACCCGGTGGACGATGTCCAGCAGGTCCTGGCTGCTGCGCATGCCGTTGTCGAAAGCCAGCTTGGCGGCCTTCAGTGCCTGGGAGAGGACAAGCCCGGCACGGCGCTCCTCCGGGCTGAGATAGGCGTTCCGGGAGCTCTTGGCCAGTCCGTCCGCCTCGCGGATGATGGGCATCACGCGGATCTCCAGGAGGAAGAACAGGTCTTTCACCATCCGTTTCAGCACCAGGGCCTGCTGGGCATCCTTCTGTCCGAAGTAGGCCCGGTCCGGCTGGGCCAGATGGAACAGCTTGGTCACCACGGTGGCCACGCCCCGGAAATGGATGGGACGGCTCTTGCCGCAGAGCACCTGTGTCACATTGCCCGTCACCTCCACCCAGGTCATCTCGTCACTGGGATACATCTCCTTGGCGGTCGGCGCGAAAACAACGTCCGCACCCATCTCCTCCGCCAATCGGCAGTCCGCGTCCAGGGTGCGGGGATAGGCCTCCAGGTCCTCCCCCGGTCCGAACTGGGTGGGGTTCACGAAAACGCTGACCACCACTTTGTCGTTCTCTTTCCGCGCGGCGGCGATAAGGGAACCGTGCCCCTCATGCAGCGCGCCCATGGTGGGGACCAGGCCAATGCTCTGTCCCTCTTTCTTGAAACGGGAGATCTCCTCCCGCAGTTCCGCGATTGTTCTGCAAAGTCTCATGTTTCCTTTGTCCTCCCTGTCTCAGTAGAGTTTTTTCAGCACGTCGTCCTGGATGGAGAAGGTATGCTCCTCCGCCGGAAAGGTCCGCGCCTTGGTGTCGGCGATGTAGGCCTGGACCGCATCCACCACCACCTGGTGGACATCGGCGTATTTCTTCACGAATTTGGGACAGAAACCGGTGGACACGCCCAGCAGGTCGTTGCAGACCAGCACCTGTCCGTCACAGGCGCTGCCGGCTCCGATACCGATGGTCACGGCCTTTTTCAGGATGCCGGTGACTTTCTCCGCCAGGGCCGCCGGAACACATTCCAGCACGATGGCGAAAGCGCCGGCCTCCTCCAGGGCCCGGGCGTCATCCAGCAGCTTCTGTGCCGCATCGCTGTCCTTGCCCTGGACCTTGAAACCGCCCAGCTGGTTCACGGACTGGGGGGTGAGACCGATATGGCCCACTACGGGGATGCCCGCGGTGACCATCTTCTTCACCAGGGGAGCCACCTCGCTGCCACCCTCCAGCTTCACTGCCGTGCAGCCGGTCTCTTTCAGGAAACGGCCCGCATTATGCAGCGCCTCGTTCATATCCCCCTCATAGCTCATGAAGGGCATGTCGCCCACCACCAGGGCGCGGCTGTTGCCCCGCATCACCGCTTTGGTGTGGTGGATCATCTCGTCCATGGTCACCGGGATGGTGGAGGAATACCCCAGCATCACGTTCCCCAGGGAGTCCCCTACCAGAATCATGTCCACGCCGGCCTCGTTCACGTTGCGGCTCATGGCGTAGTCATACGCGGTGATCATGGTCACCGGCACACCCTGCTCTTTCATCTTCCGGATATCGGTAATGGTCAATGTCTTTTCCATGATGTTCTCCTTTTTGTCAGCATATTTTCCGTCTTCGGGATTTCCGTCCCGGGCCTCAGCTCCGGGCTTCCTTCCTCAGGATTTCCTCAGGCTTCACGCCTCAGGATTTCCGTCCTCAGACTTTCTTCAGGCTTTTCCATGCCGCCTGTTCTCACTGCACTTTCCGGAGGGGCAGGCACTCCGCCCCTTCCAGCAGCAGAGCCAGGCGCTTCCGCTGGACATCGTCCAGTTCCGGCGCGATGGCCACCGTCTCCAGGCCCAGACCCCGGTACAGCGCCATGAACTCCGGAGGCAGCACCGCCAGGTGTTTCTCCACGGTGGTGCCGTCACCCCGGGCGATAGGTCCCGTGAGGGCCGAAGCGGCCTCACCGGCCCGCTCCAGGTTGGCCACCGTGCCTTTCAGCAGCGGCAGCAGGGCCTGCAGTCCAGCAGGCCCGCTTCCGGTCCAGCGGCTCATCAGCTTCTGGGCCAGGGTCATCAGCGTCACCGTGTAGTTGGAGCAGACACAGGCCGCCGCATGGTACAGGGCCCGGTCCTCCGCCGGCACGGTGAAGGGCACGCTCCCCAGGGCACGGGCCAGCGCTTCCCCGGTCTCCACAGCTGCCGGACCGCCGTCCAGAGCCACATACACGCCCTGCCAGCTTGCCGGACCGCCGGCGAAACTCTGCAGGGGATGGAAGCTGCCGCAACGGCAGCCCGCCGCAGCCAGGGCTTCCAGCTCCCCGGTCCCCGCGGCGCCGCTGCAATGGAACACGGTCTTCACGTCTTCCGGGGGAACCGGCCGGTCTTGTTTCTTCTCCGGCATTCCGCCGGATCCGGATTCCAGTCCGGTGGCTTCCGCCACCACGATATCCGGCCCAATACCAACATCAAGTCTCTTCCGTCCCGTGTCCAGTCCCGCCGCCAGCTCCTCCGCCACCGGGCGGATGCTCCGGTCCGGTACTGCCAGGAAGACGGTGCCGCAGTGCTCCAGCACTTCCGCCGGGGTCATGCCGGGGACGCCCAGCTCCGCTGCCGCCTTCC
>CALAZX010000159.1 GCA_937926555.1 uncultured Negativicutes bacterium
GTGTTCGAGGGGCCTTACGGTCCTCTTCCCGGGGTGATCACCTTCGCCAGGAACGTGGAGGCCCGGAAGAAAGTGCTGATACTGTGCCACGGGTTCCGCGGCTCCATGGAGAGCGGCGGACGGGCTCCGGGGCTGGCCCGGATGGCTTCCGAGTACTGCCATGTGGTGCGGTTCAACTTCAGCTGGTGCACGCTGCTGTCCCGGCAGGTGGAGGAGCTGAAGGCGGTGATCGACCAGGTGCGCCGGCAGTTCCGGCCGGAGAAGCTGTATCTCCTGGGCAGGAGCCTGGGCGGCGCCACGGTGGTGATCACGGCCTGCGGGGATGACAGATACCGTCCCGACGGGATGATCCTCTGGGCCACGCCGGCCAGTCTTCCCAGGACTTTCGTCAATGTGCTGGGGGAGGAGCGGTTCAGAGAGCTCCGGGGCGGCAAGGATATGTGGATGGAGGATGAGCGGGGCCGGGATCTGATCCGCTCGGAGTTCGTCCGGGAGATCGACAACTACGATATCAACGGCCTTCTGCGGGGGTGGGAGGCGCCTCCGGTGCTGGTGATCCATGGGGACAAGGACGAGGTGGTCTCCCCGGACCAGGCAGCGGACAACAGCCGCGCCCTGGGGGAGAAGGCCACGCTGACCTATATCCCCGAAGGGGACCACAGCTTCACGCAGCATGGCGACGAGGCGGCGGAGATCGTGGTCCGCTGGCTGAAAGAGCATGTTTAATAAAAGACCGTATCTGTGATATAATAAAGTATTAGGATAAAAAGCGGGGCATCCCTGCCGCCGCGGAGGGACCTGCCATGGGGCGTGGTCCTCAACCATAAGAAAACGGAGGAGAAGAGACTTGAAGAGAATACTGATTATCTGTATGCTGCTGGTGACCTGTGTGATGATGACCGCTTGCGGGAAAGAGGCGGATACCGCCGAGAAGGTGGCTCCTGTGCAGCCTGCCATCGCGGTGTTCGACACCAATGTGGGCAAATTCAGCTGCCGCCTGGCGGTGAAAGAGGCGCCCAAGACCTGCGCCAACTTCATCAAACTGGC
>CALAZX010000160.1 GCA_937926555.1 uncultured Negativicutes bacterium
AGGCCGGCAGAGCCCCCGAACGGGCCAAATCCAACCTGATCCTGGCCTGCTATGACGATGCAGGCCGTTACCTGTGGGGCAGCGAGATCAGCACCTTCATGGCGCTACAGGACCTGTGCGCCGGCAAGGAGCCCGGCTCCCCGGCCCTCCTGGAAGCGCTGAAGAACGCCTCCAAGACCCTCAAGGACAGCGAATGGCAGTCTCCCTCCCGCCCCTGAGAAACGGTCTGAGACCTGATTGAAGAGGAAATGCGGCAGAAGCCATGTCCCCACTAGTGGACACATTCCTCATCTGCGGGAACGTCAATAACAGAACAACAGCTTTGAAACAACAGACCCCCGGCGGCCAGATACTCTCTGGTCACCGGGGGTTTTCTCATTTTCTTCTCTTTTCCGCAGCCGACGTCTTACGGTTTCCCGCGCTGCCCTCTGGAGAAGCGCTCATCCGGGATACAGCCTGCCGTCACAAGCTTATTTCAGGTCGAACAGCAGCTGCACAGTGGCGCTGACAGTCAGCGTGCCCGGGGACAGGTTGGTGGCGCTGTCCTTGCTCATCTCCATGGCGGCGCCGCGGTACAGGACAGGCGTGTTGCGGTGCATGCCGGATACGGATCCCAGGTCGGCCCCCACCAGCTGACCCAGGGTTCTGCCACCTGCGGTAGCCACAGCCTCGGCGCGGCTTCTGGCGTTCTTCACAGCCTGGGTCAGCAGACCGCGTTCCAGGATGCTCTCATTCTTCAGGCCGAAGTTCACCTGGGAAATCTCCAGACCCTTGTCGATGCCTCTGTCCAGCACATCGCTGAGCTTGTCCAGCTCGTTGACGGTGATGCGGTAGTCAACCTGGGCGATATAGCCGTCCAGTTTCTGTTTGTTGTCGTTGTAGGCATAGTTGGGGTTCAGGCTGTAGTTCACGTTCTTGATGTCGCCGGCGGGAATCCCCTGTCCCAGCAGCGTCCGGCGCACCTGCTCCATCTGCTCGGCCAGCGCCTGGCGTGCCTCCACGGCGGTGGAAGCCTTCTTCTCCAGGCTTGCGTAGACGGTGGCCATGTCCGGAGACGCCTCCATCTCGGCACGGCCCGTCACCTGGACGGTGTTATGTTCGGGGGCGGCCAGCGCCGTTCCTCCCAGCAGGGCCACGCAGGCCATCAAGGTCATCAGCCATACAGTCAGTTTCTTTTTCATTTGCAAAACTCCCTTCTCCTTTTCCCCTCGGTCTGAGCCCGGGGATTATCTTGGATATCTGTTCAGCCGTATCTTATCACACTGAAGGAGAAAAAGGGTGGCAAAAATATGGCAGTTGTTACCCCAGTATCCGTGTATACATTCTAAAAGCCTTGCATAACCCGTTCAAAAGTTTTAAAATGATACAGATAATGTTTTGCCTGTGTGCAGGCAGGACGGGTGGAAGTCCACCGTCCCCACCACCCGAAGCTGGGGAGAAAACGGCGGGCACCGTCCCATGTTAAAACTGAAAAGGAGAATCTCTATGGCCCGTAAAGAAATCCAAGTTGAAGAGCGTGTCCCGTTGTCAATGAACATACCGCTGAGCTTGCAGCATCTGTTCGCGATGTTCGGCGCTACCGTACTGGTACCGTTCCTCTTCAAACTGAACCCCAACACCTGCTTGTTCATGAACGGCGTGGGTACGCTGCTGTTCATCCTGATCACGAAGGGACGTATCCCTTCCTATCTGGGTTCCAGCTTCGCGTTCATCTCGCCGGTACTTCTGATCATGGCCACCCATCCCTACACGGATGCCCAGTCCGGCTTCATTGTCTTCGGTCTGCTGTTCATCCTGTTCTCGATGCTGGTGAAAGCCCTGGGAACGAAATGGATCGACTTCCTCTTCCCGCCGGCGGCAATGGGTTCCATCATCGCCGTCATCGGTCTGGAACTGGCTCCCACCGCGGCAGGCATGGCCGGTCTCACCGGTGATGTGATCAACATGAACAACGTGGCTGTGTCCATGTTCACCCTGGCCGTGACCGTCATCGGTTCCGTAGCCTTCAAAGGATTCTTCGCAATCATCCCCATCCTTATCGGCGTGGTGTCCGGTTATGTCTTCGCCTTCTTCATGGGCATGGTTGACCTGACCCCCATCATCAACGCACCCTGGTTCGCAATGCCCCACTTCTCCGCCCCCACCTTCAACCTGGACGCCATCGCCATCATCGCGCCGGCCTCCCTGGTAGTGCTGACGGAGCACATCGGCCATCTGATGGTGACCGGCAACGTGGTGGGCCGCGACCTGATCAAGGACCCCGGCCTGGACCGCTCCCTCTTCGCGGACGGCTGCTCCAACATCCTTTCCGGCCTGTTCGGCGCGACGCCTAACACCACGTACGGCGAGAACATCGGCGTCATGGCCATCACCAAGGTGTACAGCGTATGGGTTATCGGCGGCGCCGCAGTGTTCGCCATCCTGCTCTCCTTCATCGGCAAGCTGAGCACCCTGATCCACGGCATCCCCACCCCCGTCATGGGCGGTGTGTGCATCCTGCTCTTCGGCGTCATCGCCGCCTCCGGCCTGCGCCTCCTGGTGGAGCAGAAAGTGGATTACAGCAAATCCCGCAACCTGACCATGACCGCTGTTGTCATGATCATCGGCCTGTCCGGCGCCAAGCTGACCTTCGGCAGCATCACCGTCCAGGGCATGGTTCTGGCCACCATCGTGGCTATCATTCTGAGCTTCATCTTCCACGTGTTCGACTTCCTGGGAATGATGAACGACGACAACGAGACCGACTGAGTCCTGCCGGGACCGGTCCTCTCATCGCGTCACCCGGCGCCATTCAGGGCGCTATGGGAAAACGCGGCAGACAGCAAAAAATATGTACGGCAGACGAACCCGTTCCGCAGCTGCGGAGCGGGTTTTTTGCTGCCCGGAAAAGGCAGGTGGCAACGCCTGAGAAATACCTGGATGGATTGCGCAGCGCTGTCCACCCACATATTCCCGTCACAGCCGGCTGCCCGTCGGTCCACCTATCCCCCGCCGCAGCACCTTCCGGGCCGGCCATACCTGTAAAAAGGCATAAAAAAATCCCCCGGCCCCTCAGGGTCGGAGGATTGGACATACTTCATCTGTCAGTCCGGAGCGCTTCTCCGCCCGCGGATCTGTCCTGCCGGGAAATCAGCCCAGCCAGGAGGATTTTTTAGCTTCTTTTTTGTCCACAGTCACCTGCTCCGGCGTCCAGATCAGGATCTTGTCGCTGATTTTGGACACACTGGCGTTGATGATGTAGCTGACACCGTTCAGATAGTCGAAGATACGGTTCCGGGTGGTCATGTCCACACTGTTGAAGGAGACCATCACCGCGGCGCCGCGCATCAGTTCGTCGGCGTATACCACAGCGTCTTCGAAACTGCCGGGGGTACGGACAAGAATCTCCAGCTGACCAGGACGCACTACGTACGGTCCGTCGTACTCGCCGACCTCAGCCTCGCTGCCGAATAATTTTGCTGCCGTGTTTCTCAAATCCATCATCTTTTATACCCCTCCATCTAAAATTCCTGCTCCGGGCCGTGACGCCGGCTGCGTCGATGTTCTGCGGACCCGGGCGGTGCCTTGCAAGATAAGCTTATATACTTACTTCGACAATTCTTAGTAAACTCCTCTTTTATCATAAACCAATTTCCGGGAATTTACAAGAGTTATCAGCAAATTTCAGTTGTGTAGCCGGCTGTCCCTGCAGGATTCCGGCTGCGGGTGGTGCGTTTTCCCGCGGAATGCGCCGGGAGAAAGCTAATCCGGCAGAAACCCCGCCTACACGAGATATCCTGCCGGACAGTATGTTCTGTTATGCTGAGTTCAAAAGAGAAATCAGGACTGTTTTTTCATGCGGTTGCGCTGACGGCCGCGTTCGGTGCGGTCCAGAATCGCTTTGCGCATGCGGATGCTCTTCGGGGTCACCTCAACCAGCTCGTCGTCGTTGATGTGCTCCAGAGCCTGCTCCAGGGAGAAGGTCACAGGAGGAACCAGACGGATGGCGTCGTCGGAGCCGGAAGCACGCATGTTGCTGATGTGCTTCTTCTTGCAGGGGTTGACGTCCATGTCGTCCTCACGGGCGTTCTCGCCGATGATCTGGCCTTCGTAGACAGCCTGTGCGGGCACGATGTACATGGTGCCGCGCTCCTGGCAGTTGCCGATGCCGTATGCGGTGGTCTCGCCGTTCTCGAATGCCACCAGGCTGCCACGGGTACGTCCCGGGATGGGTCCCTTGTAGTAGTCGTAGCCGGCGTATACGTGGTTCATGACGCCGTTGCCTTTGGTGTCGGTGAGGACCTGGTTACGGAAGCCGATCAGGCCACGTGCGGGAATCTTGAATTCCATACGCATGTAACCGGCCATCTCGTGCATGTCCACCATCTCGGCTTTACGGGTGCCCAGGTTCTCCATGACAACGCCCATGAAATCCTGGGGCACGTCGATGGTCAGAGACTCCATAGGCTCCAGGGTATGGCCGTCCTCGTCATGATGGAGGATTACTTTCGGCTTGCCAACCTGCAGCTCGTAGCCTTCGCGGCGCATGGTCTCGATCAGGATGGACAGATGGAGCTCGCCACGGCCTTTGACAATGTAGGTGTCGGTATTCTCGGTCTCTTCCACACGCAGCGCCACGTTGGTCTCGATCTCTTTGAAGAGACGGTCGCGCAGATGGCGGCTGGTGATGTATTCGCCTTCGCGGCCTGCGAAGGGGCTGTCGTTGACGGTGAACATCATGGACAGGGTCGGTTCGTCGATCTTGATGCCTTTCAGAGCTTCCGGATTGTCCGGGTCGGCGATGGTGTCACCGATCTCCACGGAGTCCAAGCCCACCAGGGCCACGATGTCGCCGGCTGCAGCCTGGGGAACCTCGGCACGTTTCAGGCCTTCATAGGCGTAGAGGCGGCCGATCTTCTCGTTGGATGCTTTGCCTTCGTGGATCAGGGCCACTTTCTGGCCATTCTTGATGGTACCGCGGACAATGCGGCCGATCACGATGCGGCCCACATAGGAGTCGTAATCCAGGGTGTTGGCCAGCATCTGCAGCGGAGCGTCCACGTCCACATCGGGAGCGGGGATGGTGTCCAGGATAACCTGGAACAGGGGCTCCAGGTTGTCGCTCTCGTCATCCATGGCCAGTTTGGCGATACCGTTTCTCGCGGAAGCGAAGACAACGGGGAATTCCAGCTGGTCGTCGTCAGCCTCCAGCTCGATGAACAGGTCCAGGACCTCGTCCACCACTTCGTCCACGCGCTGGTCGGGACGGTCGATCTTGTTGATGACAACGATCGGTTTCAGGTGCTGCTCCAATGCTTTGCGCAGCACGTATTTGGTCTGGGGCATGGGGCCCTCGTATGCGTCTACCAGCAGGACAACGCCGTCGACCATATTCAGCACGCGCTCAACCTCGCCGCCGAAGTCCGCATGGCCCGGGGTGTCCAGGATGTTGATCTTGGTGCCGTTATGCATCACGGAGGTGTTCTTGGATAAAATAGTGATTCCGCGTTCACGCTCCAGCGTGTTGGAGTCCATCACACGGTCCTCCACATGCTCGTTGGCGCGGAAAATATGGCTGTGTTTCAGCATTGCATCAACCAACGTCGTTTTACCATGATCGACATGGGCGATGATGGCAATGTTTCTGATATCATTTCTAATCATTTTTACTGCTCCCTCTTTACACTTAAAAGAACGAGGATGCTTATCTAAGCATCCTCTACTATGACTACAATATTATATTCCTTTTATTTTTCAGTGTCAACCGCAAACCCTTGACAGCAGTGGGAAATCAGCAGTATGAGAGCCAGTGCCAGGCATGTCGGGAAAACGGCTCCCCCCACGCTGCTGAGCACCACCAGGAGCATGGCTCCGGTCATGGGCTCCATCACCCTGAGTGCCAGCCAGCAGGCCGCCAGGGCCAGCACCGTGAAGAGCACGTTCAGCACCGCCCCGGGAAGAGGCAGCGCCGACAGGGTGCCGGCTACGATCAGCCCCAGCACCGACAGCGGCATCAGGGCCAGATTGACAGTCATGAAAGGGAAAAGCGCCTTCGACGTGTCCCGCAGCGCCCGGTCCGCCATGGACGCGCCCGTCCAGAAAGGCACGCCGCCATAGAAGACCACCGCGGCCACCATGGCGCAGAGGGCCGTCAGACCCGCCGACTCCGGCAGCCTCACAAGGCCTCCGGTCCAGAAAAAGAGGGAGAGCAGGGACGCCACACCCAGGCAGAGATACCGCCGGGTCGCGGGACGCCCGGCCACAGAAGCAGAGGTCGTGCAGCCCGGAGCCGCCGCTTCACGTCCATGCCCCGCCAGCAGCGGGACCAACGCGCCGCCGGCCACGAAAAAGACCAGCGCGGCCAGCGCCCCCATACGGAACAGGGGCAGCATCCGGGCGCCGGAGAAGATGCCGGCGAAAAGAAGGAAAAGGGAGGGAGGCAGGAACAGGAGCATCCCTCCGCCGCAGAACAGGAACAGCCGCCGGGCCCGCAGGCCATAGCCGCATTCCCCCAGCACCCCGGCCCTGTCACGGAGACGGGCGGAGGAAGTGAAGGGATTCCCGGAAGGCATGTGCTCCAGCGCCAGCTCCAGCAGCAACCGGCCCGGCAGGAAGTGAGGTGCGGATGAAGCGCTTCCGCCCCGGTATGCCGATACATCCCTTTCCGGCGGAGGAAGCAGCCCCCCCGCCTCCAGCGCCCGCCCCGCCAGCATCAGCAGCGGCACGGCGCAGACCACCGGATCCCCCAGCTCCAGGACGGCATTCAGGACCGCAATAGACAGAGACCCATCCAACGTGCTCAGCCCCAGCATCACGCTCAGAAAACCGGAAATCCCCAGCGCCATGGCGCCGTCCATCCGTCTCCGGCGGACCAGCGGCAGGAATGAGACCATCCCCAGGCAGAGGCAGAGGACAGCCACCAGCTGGCCCGCTCTTCCGGGAGGCGCGATGCCGAAGTTCGGGAACCAGTGCATGGACCGGAAGAGCAGAAAGCCTCCCGCGGCCATGGCCAGCGCGAAAAGAGTCATGGCCGCCACGGAGACGGGCCTTCCCAGCCTCCCCTCAGGACCGTTCCAACGGACACCGGCGGCACCCGGCAGCACCGCATCTCCCAATCCGGCCCCATGGCCGGTTCCCAGGCAGTAGCCCAGGCTCAGGAAGAAGAGTGCGGACCCCAGGGCGGATGACGTCTCCCTGAAAGCCGGAGAGAAATCCCCCTGGCCGCCAGCCGCCATACCTCCGCAGACATAGAGCAGCAGCGCGATCAGCAGCCACCGGGCCACAAATCCCAGCACTTCCGCGGGAACCGCCGCCCAGTCGCGCTTCTCGCCGCGCACCGACCGCAGTTCCGGAAACCATCCGGCCATCTTCCCATCTCCTCTCTCCGGAACGGCCCAGTTCTGCCGCTCCGCCTCGTCATCCCCTCACGCCGGGATTCCGGCAGAGGACGACATATTCTGTCTTATTATACTACAATCCCCGCCCGTTGGAAAGAAAAAGCCCCGGACCCGCAGGCCCGGAGCCAATATTGCCGGTATTCCCGGTATTGCAGTTTTTACAGGTTGCCCAGCATGTCGTCCAGGTACTTGCGCATCTTCTCCAGTTTCTTCCGGATGGCAGGAGTCTTGCCGCTGTCACGCAGCACGGCCTGCTCGATCTTGGTGCGGTACTGGAGGTAGTCCTTCTCCAGGGTGCGCAGGTAATCCCGCAGCGCCGCCACTTCCGGCACGTCGGTGATCTCCGGAGCGGCCTCGATCTTGTAGTCGGAACCGTGGATCTCCACGCTGTCCCCGTACTGGGGGATATAGGTGGCGGTACCCAGTTCCATCTGCAGGTCCTGGGCCAGCTGGGAGGCGGCGTCGTACTCGCCGTGGGTGACGAAGAAGGCCTTCGGCTTCTCCTCCATCTTCTTGTACCAGTCCATGAGCTGAACCTTGTCCGCATGGGCGGAGAAGCCCAGCAGATTGATGATCTCGGCGGCCACCTTGATGGTCTCGCCCATGATCTTCACTTTCTTCTCGCCCTCCACCAGACGCCGGCCCATGGTGCCTTCCGCCAGGAATCCGGCGAAGACCACGGTGCACTCGGGGCGCCACAGGTTATGTTTCAGGTGATGGAGGATACGGCCCGCGTCGGCCATGCCGCTGGCGGACATGATGATCTTCGGCCCCTCCATGTAGTTGATCATCCGGGACTCCTCGGGAGTCAGGGTGAAATGCACGTTGGGCATGGCGAAGAGCCTGTCCCCCTGCATGGAGGTGATGGCCCGGGTCTCCTCGTCATACTCCTCCTTGCTGGCCAGGGTGATGCCGGTGGCCTTGGCGGCCATGGGGCTGTCGATGTAGATGGGGACCTCGGGGATCCGCTTCTCCTGGACCAGTTTCTGGAAATAGTACAGCAGGGCCTGGGTCCTGCCCACGGCGAAGGCCGGGAAGATCACGTTGCCGCCCCGTTCCACAGTGGCGTTGACGATCTTGGCCAGCTCCTCCTCCTTGTCGTACTTCTCATGGACACGGTTGCCGTAGGTGGATTCCGTGGTGATGAAATCCGCGCCGCTGATCACGGTGGGATCCTCGATGATCGGCTGGTTGGGCTGCCCCACGTCGCCGGTGAAGATCATCTTCGTATGGTTGCCGTCCTCCTCGATGACATCCAGCTGGACGATGGCGCTGCCCAGGATGTGGCCGGCCACCAGGAAGGTGACCTTCACGCCGGGAATCACTTCGAAGGTGGTGTTGAAATCGTGCACTTTGAAATGCCGCAGGGTGATGTAGGCGTCATCCACGGAGTACAGAGGCTCCACAGAGGGTTTGCCCGCACGGAGGCCTTTCCGGTTGGCGTACTCGGCGTCGCCTTCCTGGATATGGGCGCTGTCCGGCAGCAGGATGGTGCAGAGCTGCTGGGTGGACTTGGTGCAGTGGATGTCATGCTGATAGCCATGCTTCACCAGTTTCGGCAGCAGGCCGCTGTGGTCCACATGGGCGTGGGTCAGCACCACCGCGTCGATATCCGCCGGCGCGTAGGCGAACTCCCGCTCGTTGAACTGTCTCACCAGTTTGGAGCCCTGGTACATACCGCAGTCGATGAGCATCTTCTTGCCGTTGACCTCCAGCAGGTAGCAGGATCCTGTCACCATGCGGGTGGCTCCCAGAAATGTCAGTTTCATACAAGTACCTCCTCTTTCCTCCATCATGGCATATACGGTAGCGGCCCGGCCGCTAAGGAAATGCGGATTCACCGTCCCCGCCGCGGTCCGTTCCGGCGGACGCCTCTCCCGTCACGGAGCGCTGCCGCTCCGCCCGGAAGCACGGGGATGTCCCTTGACAATTTGTTTAGGTTCTTATTGGTTATATTCGTCACCCGCCACAAAATATCCTGCCTTGCTAGGATATTTTACGCCGATGTTCACCCTTTCTTCACCTGTTTTCCTGTTGCCGTTCCGACGGTTGTTCTGCCGCCAGGGACCGGGCCGCCGTCTTTCCGCTCCCGCAATCAGAGTTCCTCCCTGCGGACCTCCTGTCCGCAATCCGACAACGCTCACCACCAGCGGGGCAGGTATCGCGACAGACGCCGTGCCAGCCGGATTGGAAGACGCCCCTCCTCCATTTTCCGGCAGTAGATGCAGAAGCCGCACCGCTCCGGCGCCTCCTCCCCGAAATACTCCAGGAAGTATTTCCTCAGGCAGGTGTCCGTGGTGCAGAAGCCCCACATCCTCTCCAGCAGCTCCCGTTTCCGCTCCAGGGTCTCCCCGTGACGGTCCCAGGCCAACACATCCGTATCAGAAGTACCGCCGGATGGGCCGCCCTCCCCGCTGCCAGTGTCATTCCCCTCCTCCGGCTCCCGTTCCAGCATCCGGAGCTGCACCAGGTAGTCCTCCCGGCTGTAGAGCAGGAGGCAGTAGGCGTTCTCCCCATCACGGCCGGCCCGTCCCGCCTCCTGGTAGTACCCCTCGATGTTCTGGGGCATGCTGTAATGGACCACGTAGGACACATCCGGCTTGTCGATGCCCATGCCGAAGGCGTTGGTGGCCACCACCAAGGGGATGTCCCCCGCCAGGAAGGCGTCCTGGGTCCGGCACCGTTCCCCCGGGGTGAGTCCGGCATGGTAGCGGGCGGCCTTGTACCCGTGCCGCTGCAGCAGGCGGGTCACCCGCTCCACCTGGTTGCGGGTGGCGCAGTAGACGATGCCGCACTGGTCCCGCCGCCCTTCCAGCACATCCAGCATCCGCCGCGTCTTGTCCGCCGGGTTCTCCTTGTCCCAGAAGAGGTTGGTCCGGTCGGCGCTCTTGCCGATGATTTTCGGGTCCACCAGCGCCAGGCTCCGGATGATGTCCTCCTGTGCCGCCGGGGTGGCCGTGGCGGTGAAGGCCGCCACCACGGGACGCTCCCGCAGCTTCCCCACGAACTCCGCAATCCGCAGATAGTCCGGACGGAAGTCGTGCCCCCACTGGGAGATGCAGTGTGCCTCGTCGATGACCACCATGGAAGGGGGATACTGCCGCATGAAGCGGATGAAATCCGGCCGCTGGAGCCGCTCCGGCGCGGCGTAGAGGAAGTGGCAGTTCCCCAGCCGGTACTCCTCCTGGACCTGGAGATACTGGGCCCGCGTCAGGTGGCTGTTGAGGCAGGCTGCCCCGATATGCTGCTTCCACAGATGGTCCACCTGGTCCTGCATCAGGGAGATGAGGGGCGACAGCACCAGCACCGGCCGGTCCATCATCAGCCCCGGCACCTGGAAGCAGATGGACTTCCCGCCGCCGGTAGGCAGCAGGGCCAGGGTGTCCCGCCCGGAGACGATGCTGTCGATGATCTCCTCCTGCCCCGGCCGGAACCCGTCGTACCCGAACCATTTCTTCAACACCTCATATTTGTCCATACCGCTCCTTTCCGCGCGCAAAAAAGGGTGAAAGCCTGACGGCTCTCACCCTGTGTATTCCGGCTCGCGCTCATGCATGCCGGTCATTCCGCACACCGCGAAGCGTGCGTTCTCATTTTGTTTCTTGCGATATCGGTTCCAGACGCGGAGACTGATGCCATCCCCTCAGTCGAAGTTCTTCTCCTTGTAGGGGCACAGCTCCACAGCCGGGCAGTTCTTGCATTCCGGCTTCCGGGCCTTGCATACCAGCCGGCCGTGCCAGATGAACCAGTGATGGGCGTCGGCCCATTTCTCCTTGGGAATCAGTTTCTGCAGGTCCAGCTCCGTGGCTTCCGGGGTCTTGGCCTTGGAAAGCCCCAGACGGTGGGACGTGCGGAACACGTGGGTGTCCACGGCCAGGGCGGGCACCTTGTAGATGACGCTGGCAATGACATTGGCGGTCTTCTGCCCCACGCCGGGCAGCTTCATCAGCGTCTTGATGTCCTTGGGGATCTCCCCGTCGAACTCCTCCAGCAGCATGCGGCACATGCCCAGGAGGTTCTTCGCCTTGGAACGGAACAGGCCGCAGTCGCGGATCTCCTCCTCCAGCTCGGACTGGCTCAGTTTCAGCATCTTCTCCGGCGTGTTCAGCCGGGGGAAGATACGGGCGGTGATCTTGTTCACCCGCTCGTCAGTGCACTGTGCGGACATGATCACCGCGCAGAGCAGTTCGAAAGGTGTGTTGTAGTTCAGCGCCGTGCCGGTGCCTTTGTACTTCTCCTCCAGCGCGTCGATGATCGCGAGTTTCTCTGCTTTCCTCATGCTTCTTCCACTCTCTTCTGTATCGATTCAGGCTCCCGCTGCCGCCACCATCTTTCCGGAAGGCGGAAACAGCGGATAATCCGCCTCTTCTGTCAGTTGGTCAGGGACCGTACCGGTGCGGGGATGCGTCCGCCGCGGGCGATGAACTCGTCCGCCTTGAACTTGCTTACCTCCATCACCGGAGCGTAGCCCAGCAGTCCGCCGAACTCAACCGGGTCGCCGACTTTCTTGCCGGGAACCGGGATCACGCGGACCGCGGTGGTCTTGTTGTTGATCATGCCGATGGCCGCCTCGTCCGCGATGATGGCGGAGATGGTCTCGGCGGTGGTGTCGCCGGGGATGGCGATCATGTCAAGTCCAACGGAGCAGACACAGGTCATGGCTTCCAGCTTCTCCAGACGGAGGCTGCCACGTTCCACGGCGGCGATCATGCCTGCGTCCTCGCTGACGGGGATGAAGGCGCCGGACAGGCCGCCCACATAGCTGGACGCCATGAGGCCGCCCTTCTTCACCGCATCGTTCAGCATGGCCAGCGCCGCGGTGGTGCCGGGACCGCCGCAGCTCTCCAGGCCGATCTCCTCCAGGATATGGGCCACGGAGTCGCCTACCGCCGGGGTGGGCGCCAGGGACAGGTCGATGATGCCGAACTGGGTCTCCAGCCGTTTGGCCGCTTCCTGCGCCACCAGCTGTCCCACACGGGTGATCTTGAAGGCGGTGCGTTTGATCATCTCGGCAACGGCGCCGATGTCCTGGCCCCGTACAGCCTCCAGGGCGTGTTTCACCACGCCGGGGCCGCTGACGCCGACACTGACAACGCTCTCCGGCTCCTGGACGCCGTGGTAGGCGCCTGCCATGAAGGGGTTGTCCGGCACGGAGTTGCAGAACACCACCAGCTTGGCGCAGCCGATGGCGTCACGGTCCGCGGTGCGGGCGGCAGTCTCTTTCACCACCCGGCCCATCTGGGCCACCGCGTCCATATTGATGCCGCACTTGGTGGAACCCAGGCTCACGGAGGAGCATACCAGCTCCGTGGTGGCCAGCGCCTCCGGGATGGAGGCGATCAGGTTCCGGTCGCCCTGGGTGTAGCCCTTGTCCACCAGGGAGCTGAAGCCCCCGATGAAGTTGATGCCGATCTCATGGGCCGCGCGGTCCATGGCTTTCGCCAGGGGCACATAGTCCTTGCTGTCGCAACTGCCGCCCACGATGGCGATAGGTGTCACGGAGACACGCTTATTGATGATGGGGATGCCCAGCTCCGCCTCCAGGTCCTCACCGGTCCGCACCAGGTGTTCCGCCTTGCTGGTGATCTTGTCGTAGATCCGCCGGGCGCACACGTCGATGTCGGGATGGGCGCAGTCCAGCAGGCTGATACCCATGGTGATGGTCCGGACGTCCAGGTTGTTCTGGGTGATCATCTCCGTTGTTTCAAGTACATCTTTGATTGATAAAACAGACATTGTTGAGCCGACCTCCTAAATCTGATGCATGGCCGTAAAGATCTGTTCGCTCTGAACCCTGATCTCCACGCCGATTTCCGCAGCCAGTTTGTCGAAGCATTCCTTGATGGTCTTCACGTCCATACTCGCCTCGGTCATGTCCGCAATCAGAACCATGTTGAAAAATCCGTCCATGATATTCTGGTTGATGTTCAGCACGTTCACTTTGTTCTCAGCCAGAACCCGGGTGACATTGGCGATGATACCCACTTTGTCCTCCCCTACTACCGTTACTACAATACGCATGGTCAAGCTCCTCCCTGTCATTCATATTCATTGTCTATCCGGATGTGTTTCCCGTGATGACATATGCTCATTTTATCACATTTCGCGTAAAATTTCTTCCGGAGTTTCCACAATCACCTTGGCGCCGTGCTCCCGGAGGAAAATTTCCCCCTTGAAACCCCAGCTGCAGGCGATGCAGTCCATCCCCGCATTGGCCGCAGCCTCCAGGTCCACCTCGGAGTCGCCGATGTACACCGCCTCCTCCGCCGTGACGTCCAGCTTGCGCAGAGTCTCGAACAGCAGGTCCGGCGCCGGTTTCCGGGCGATGCCCTCCCGCTCCCCGGTCACCGAGGAGAAGAGGCCGGGGAAATACTCCCCGATGAGGGACTGCACCGCATAGTCCGCCTTGTTGGAGACCACGCCGGTGCGGATGCCCTCCTCCCGCAACCTGGCCAGGAGCTCCGGAATCCCTTCATAGGGCGCCGTG
>CALAZX010000161.1 GCA_937926555.1 uncultured Negativicutes bacterium
ATACACTGCTTTGCCCTGTAACTCCAGCATAAATAGCCTCCTTCAAGACAGACAGCCCGGTCATAAATCCTCGATACGGTACCGGACGTCTTTCAGCCACAAATCACATTTTCATATCTCACGGCGGCACCGGACACATAGCTCCGTTCCGCCCGCGCCGGGACCATGCCGGCGCCTCTATCCGGAAAACAGCAGCCGCAGAGACGGCTGCCGGATAAAACAAGACAGAGCACCCCCGCAGTGAGAGTGCTCTGTTCAGTTTTCTACAGGATGCTCAATGAATCCTGCCTGTCTTTATAAATTTTCCTCAAAAAACCGTTGCAGCTCCGCCGCCGCGGTCTCCTCGTCGGCACCGTCGCACCGCACCAGGAGCGTATCGCCCTGTTTGGCGCACAGTGTCATCACGGAGAACAGCTTCTTGGCGTCCGCTTTTTTGCCGCCCTTCTCCAGGGTGACGGCGGATGCAAGGCCTTTCGCCTTCTGCACCAGCATTCCCGCCGGTCTGGCGTGGATGCCCACCGGGTCTTTGATTGTATACTCGAATTCTCTCATCAGTTCTTCTTCCCTTCCGGAGCGGTGGCCTGCTCAGCCGGCTGCTCCACGGTTTTCTCCGCAGGTCTCTTCACCGCTTTCGCGGCAGGCGCTGCGGCTTTCTTCCCTGCAGGTGCCGGATTTTTCACGGCAGAGGGTTCCGCCACAGCGGCGTCCCCGCGCTCCGGTGACGCGTTGCCCCTTGCAGCCCGTTCCCGGACAACATTGCCGGAATCCGTCGCTGCCGGAGCCTCTCCGGCGATATTCTGCTCTGAATTCAGGGCGGGGTTGCCGGCTTTATCCGGGGTCCCGGTCTTGCCGTTCTCCTCTGTATCCTCCACCGGATCCAGCGCCTTGGCGTGTTTCAGCCCTTTCCGGTGACGGAATTCAGGCAGCCCGTTGCGGATGTCCGCGAACACACGGTCTTCCACCGTGGCCCTGTCCTCATCCCACTGGGGCAACAGGTCCCCGGGAAGGGGCATCCCCATGGCGCTCCGGGGAGCGTCGGGATCAAGGGGCGGCAGTTCCGTTCCGGAAGCCACCGGCGGCGCCGGGTCCGGTTCCGGGCTCACCAGCAGGCAGATACCGCCCCGCTCGGCGGCCACTTTCCAGTCCTCCATCCCCAGACGGGCCTTCTCCTTGTCCAGGAAGAGGCGGCGGATCACCGCCATCCTGGGAGTATGGTCTTTCTGCACCGCGGCGATGGATTCCGGTTTCTCCGCGTTCAGCTCGATGCCGGGAACCCCGGCGTAGAACATGAACCCGGGCCGCAGGAACTTGTCCACATAGGTGGTCCGCAGCTCATGATGGGGCCGTGCCAGATAGCTCTCGGAGACGTACTTGGCGGTGAACCGGTCCTCCACCAGAGGCAGGAGGAAACCGAAGGCGATCACCATGGTGAGGATGCCGGCCCCCGCATGGAGCCAGCCCCCCAGCGCCCCGTCCCTGTACAGCAGCAGGGAGATGACGATGGCCGCTCCCAGCAGCAGCGTGATGCCTCCCAGCACCATGCCGCCGAAAGCCAGTTCCGGCAGCTCCCGGCCGCCCAGGATCCAGACAGCGCCCAGCAGCAGGAACATGATGCCGCTTCCCACCGCCCAGCTGATGAAGGAACCCTTGTTCTCCCGGCGCATCCGGTCGATATTCCAGCCAATCATCATGGCCAGGGCCGGGAACATGGGCAGGATATAGGAGATCAGTTTTGTCTGGCAGACCGTGAAGAAGATGAACACGAAAATCCACCATACCTGAAAGAAGAGAAGCTTCTTCAGGTCGCTGGTCCGGCTCTCGCAGATGCTGTCCTTGAGGGACTGGAACAGCAAGCCTGTCCAGGGGAACATGCCCAGGATGATCACCGGCAGGTAGAACCACCAGACCACTCTGGAGGGATGTTCCGGCGCGGTGAACCGGGTGATGTTGTGGAATCCCAGGAACACGTCGATGAACTCACGTCCGTGTGCCTGGTACATGAGATAGTACCAGGGCCCGCTGATCAGCAGGGACAGCAGGATACCCGGCAGCACGTGCATCTTCCCCAGCCGGTCCAGGTTGCCGCTGAGCAGCAGGTACAGGAAGATGATGGCTCCCGGAAAGACGATGCCGATAGGTCCTTTGACCAGGATGCCCAGTCCGCAGAACACATAGATCAGCCAGTATTTCTCATGGAGGAAACAGAGCAGCGCCCCCGTAAGACAGAAGAGCAGCGTGGTGTCCGTCACCGCCGCCTTGCCCATGTAGAAGGTCATCATGCTGGTGCCCAGCACCATGCCGGACCAGAAGCCCACCCGCTCGTTGAAGAGCTTGGTGGCCGATATATAGACCATCATCACGGTGAGCACGGTCATCAGCGCCGCGGGGAAACGGGAGGCGAACTCCCCCACCCCGAAAATCTTGAAAGCCCCGGCCACCAGCCAGTAATACATGGGCGGCTTGTCATACCAGAACTCGTTGAAGATGCGGGGGGAGAGAAAATCGTGGAAACCGATCATCTCCCGGGCCGTCTCCGCATAGACCGGCTCGTCGGGATCCAGCAGCGGAATGCTGCCGATGCCGAAGAAAATATGGAATACCATTAAAACCAACAGAACCACAAACACATTGCGGGATACTTTATTCATCAAGATTCTCCTTGTACCAGCGGTATGTCCTGGCCACTCCCTCCAAGAGAGGTGTGGCCGGCGCATATCCCAGTTTGACCCGCAGCCGGGTGTTGTCCAGCACGGAATGGAGGATATCGCCTTTTCTGGGTGCTTCCCGTATCACGTCCGGGGCGGCCCCCGCCGCCTGACCGAAGACATCGATCAGCTCGTTCAGTGTCGTCTCCCGGTCGGTGGAGACATTGAAGACATGGCTGCCCTCCAGGGTGAGGCAGGCCCGGATGGTCCGCGCCACATCCCCGGCGTAGACAAAGTCCCGTGTCTGCTCGCCGCTGCCGTACACCGTCACGGGCAGGTCCCGGGAGATCTGCCGGCAGTAGATGCTCACCACGCCGCCTTCCCCGCCTGCTCCCTGCCGTTCACCATAGACGTTAGCGAAACGGAGGATATGGGCCCGGATGCCGTAAAGCGCCGCATACAGGCGCAGATAATGCTCGCTGGCCATCTTGCTGATGCCGTAGGGGGACATGGGGCTCAGAGGCTCCCCCTCGTCCAGGGGCAGCCGGGTGCTGTTGCCGTAGACCGCGGCGCTGGAGGAGAAGATCACCTTCCCTGTACCGTATTTCCGGCAGCACTCCAGCACATGGAGCAGCCCTTCCAGATTGATGCGGCAGTCCTCCGCAGGGTGCGCCACCGAATAGGGCACCAGCGTCTGTGCCGCCAGGTGGACCACCACGTCGAAACGGTGCGCCGCGAAGACTCTCTCCAGGGAGTCCCTGTCGCAGATATCCCCTTCCACCAGCTCCATCCCTCCGGGAACATGCTCACGTTTCCCCGAGGAGAGGTTGTCGTATACCACCACATGGATGGACGGATCGCTATTCAACTGTTCCAGCAGATGGGAACCGATAAATCCGGCTCCGCCTGTCACCAAGATATTCACGTTTTTTCCCCATTCTTTCATTATGTTCATGCTATGCATAATATCATGATATGCATGCTTTCCCCGCGCTCTGCAGCGGGATGGCCTCGGAACCCGGAAAATCCTCCCTGTCTGACAGAAAGCCCACAGCTCTCCCTGCCGGAAGAGAATGGGCTCTTTGAAAGCGCTATATGAGACTATCATACCATAGATATGGTCTTTATTTTTGAAAAAACTGTTACAGCTGTGTTATGGGACACCTTTTCCGGCAGTCCGCCACTCTTTTCCCGTATTTTATCCGGTCACGCTGTCCTGCCGGCTGTCACTCTTTGCCGCCATCCGGCTTCTTTCCGGCTCCGGACTCCTCTTTTCCGTCCGGTCCGGCAATCCGGCCCGGTGCCTCCTCCTGGAGCGCACGGACTCTCGTCCGCTCCCCCACGCAGTCGGAGTCGCTGCATTCCCGCTCGGGAACCTGCTCCGCCTCACTGTCCTGAGTATACCGTTCCGCCAGGGACAGCACATTGGCGCCGAAAGAGCGCAACGTAATCACAGCGCCCAGCATGAAAGGCACGTATTCCGCGGTAAAACGCCAGAGTACCGCCAGGATGCCGACGGTGCCGCTGGGCACCAGTTTGCTGAAGAGCACCACGAACCCGGCCTCGGCGATGCCGCTGCCGCCCGGTGTGGGAGAGAAATACAGCACCAGGTTCAGCAGGTACATCCGGCCCATGACCTGGAGCGTGTTGAAATCGAAGTTCAGCGCCGCGAAATAGCAGGGCACTGTCAGGTAGATGAAAGTCAGGCTGAGGCCCGACTCGATGAACGCCCGGAACACCATCAGCGGCTGCTGGCTCATGATGAACACCGCATGGCGGAAATCATAATACCAGGCGAAGGCCATCCGCCGCTTCTCATGGCTGAACCGCCGGGAGATGCTGTAGATGAGCCGTTCCGGCACGCTGGTCCGCATCAGCACGATGGCGATGATGGGCAGCGAGATGAACAGCACGGAGACCGCCGCGATGACAGGCAGCGGAATCCAGCTGGTGATGGCTTTATCCGTGGTCATGAAGAAAGGCACCATCATGATCAGAAAGAAAATCGACATGATCGTGCGCACCAGAATGATGACCGTGGAGCGGGCCACCGCCACACCGGCCTTCTTCATGAACATGATCTGGGCGAAAGCGCCACCGGCCGCACCGGGGGTCACAAGCGCCAGGAAGTAGTTGCTGAGAACCACCTTCACCACATCTTTCAGCGGCAGGTTCTCATCCGTTATTTTCGCCAGGGTGACCAGACGGACGCCGTCAAAGAAAAGTCCGATGGACAGGACACCCAGCGCACGCAAAATAGACCATGGTGAAAACATGGTCAGATATTCAATCGCTCTCGCATCGAAAGTGAAATAGACTACAGCCACAGACACCGCGATGACGAACGCGAACAGTGCGGCAATCCTTTTGAAAAGTTTATTATGCATCCAGCAACCCACCAAATGTCTTGTTCGTATCTATCGGTTTGTTTCCGTCATTTTCAGCAGTACCGGTCCTTCCGCATGATCGCATGCAGGATCCGGTCTTTTCCGCCAGGCCTCTCAGCGCTGCCGTTGTATCTCAGTCAGTCCGGCGAAATTCACCAGCCGGATGTTCCTCTCTTCCAGTATAGTACGGTTCTCCGCGGAGGTAAAGGCTTCCAGCTCATCTTCCCAGTGGTAGCCCCAGGGGAACAGATCTTTCAGCGTACCGCTGTCCGCTCCGGGATGGGTCATGATCTCGCTGGTCCCCTCCGGCAGCTGCTCCAGGATATTTCCCACCAGCTTGCTGTCCAGATGGCCTCCCGCCGCCATGCCGAAGAAATGGTCGGGACAGAGGATGCCGTGTTTTCCCAGTTTCTTGCGGAACCGGTTGGCCAGGAACGTCAGTCCCCATTTCCCCAGTGTCCGCACCGGGCCGCAGTCGAAACCGCCGGTGAAGCCGTAAGCCTCTGCCGGCACCCGCACCGCCTTGAACCCGTAGATGCGGCAGAGCCGCAGCACCAGGTCCTGCATGCCGGGCAGCACATGAAGATGCTGATGGCTGTCCAGATGGGTGAAATGGAGTCCGGTGGCCAGGGCCTTCTCGATCTGGGCCTCCAGCTCCGCCTGGACCTCCTCCAGGGTTGTCTTCCCCAGGTACAGGTTGAAGGCGAACCTGGGATAGGAAGCGGGGAACAGTCCGTCCTCCCCCACCAGTCCGGGCACCTCTTCCGCCGGCAGCACCGGCGCCACTTTCCCCACCAGGGTCAGATGGATGCCCAGGGCCAGCCCGTTACGGCCGGCCAGCGGCAGATTCCGCACCTTCTCCACCGCGTCCTCGAACGCCGGCGCGCCGCACATCAGGGATGTGCTGGTGATGAACCCGTCACGCCAACCTTTGATGATGCCGTCATTTATCGCAGGATGAAGTCCAAAATCATCCGCATTCACAATCAGATACTGCATGAGCAAGTCCCCCATTACAGATTTTTCGCATTGGCGAAATGGAGTTTCACAAAATCCGCCAGCGCATCCCTGCCTAATTTCTCCGCCAGCCGCTTCGCCACTGCGGTGGCCGCCGCACCGCCGCCTTTCGGCAGCTCCGGCTCTCCGGCAGCCCGGGCCAGCTCCCGCATGGTCCGGATGAAAGCGGCTCTGGCCAGCACGCTGGCCGCCGCCACGGCGATATCCTGCTCCGCCCGGGGACGCTGGAATCCGCGCACGCCGGGACAGGCTTCTCTCAATTTATCAAGCACCAGGGAGGACCGGGTGAACTGGTCCACCAGCGCCCAGCGGCAGGGATATTTCTCCTCCGCCATCCGCAGCGCGGCCACATGCCCCAGCGCCAGGAACGTATTCAGGTTCCCGCCCTGGGCCTTGATCTCCCCGTAACGGAAATTGTAGGAGCGGGGTTTCATCACCAGTACCGAGGTCCCTTTCGCCCACTTCTCCACCACTTCCGCAAGTTTCAGAATCTTGCTGTCCGACAGGGCCTTGCAGTCTTTCACGCCCGCGGCGATCAGCTCGCCGGCGGACTCCCTGTCCAGCACAACGGCGGCAACCACCAGCGGACCGAAAAAGTCGCCTTTCCCGGACTCGTCGCTGCCCATCCAGACCCCGTCGAATCCGGGCTCCTTCTCCAGCAGCAGTACCGGCGTGTCGCTGGACACCGCGGAAAGACCGCCGCCGGCGCCTTTTCCCGGCGCTGCGGGCACTGTCCCCGCACCTTCCAGCAGATTGACCGCCGCTGTCCGCAGAGGGCTCTCCGCCCCGCCCCAGACAAGCTTCAGGCCTTTCTTGCCGTTGTATATACTCAGTGTAGCTTTTTTCCCACTATCTGTCAAAGCAATTTGGACCCCGTAATTGATGGGTTTGCGCTGCACAGCACCCAGTGCCGACAGCGTTTCCGCCACCCGGTCCACATACTGCTCGAATGTCTCTTTGCTCTCTTTCAAAAGTTCTTCTCTCCAATACCAGTCTCTGAATCAGTTTCTGTCCGTATCCGGGACCCGCACCCTTCCGCTCTGCGGGGCAGCCCGTCAGTTGCGGATCAGCGGCACGTCTTCCCGCCAAAGCGCCGCAGCGCCTCGGCCATGACGGTTTTCAGCGGCACGCCGCTCTCCTCCGCCAGACGGCGGCAGTCCTCGTACTCCGGTGCCACGTTGACAGTCTCCCCCCGGTACAGCCCCAGTTTCACCCGGACCGGTCCCCAAGGGGTCTCCACCTTCTCCGTACGGCGCTCCAGGCTGTGCCGGATCACCTTCTCCTCCCGGATTCCCAGGGTGCTGGTCTCCCGGAAGACGATCTCCATGACCGTGTCACGCAGCCTCTCCTCCAGCAGCACATTGAGCTCCCGGGCGGGGCGGCCCTTCTTCATCAGCACCGGACAGTACCAGGCGTCCAGCGCCCCCGCCTCCAGCAGCCGCTCCAGCACATGGGGCAGCAGCTCGGGGCTCATGTCGTCCAGGTTGCAGGACAGCCGCAGCAGGGTCTCGCTGCAGACACCGTCCTCCCGGTGCTCCGCAACCGCCGCCGTGACAGAGGAACCATCGCCTTCCGTTTCTGCCGTACAGGTGCCCAGGGAGGCGCGCAGCATGTTAGGGATGGGCAGGTCCCGGCTGCCGGCGCCATAGCCGATTATCCCGGCCACGAATCCCGCAGGCACGTCAGCCACCGGTTCCGCCAGCACTTTCAGCAGCGCCGCCCCGGTGGGTGTGGTCATCTCCTTGGCCACGGTCCCCCGGTAATGGGGGATGCCGCAGAGGAGCCGGGCCGTGGCCGGTGCGGGAACAGGCATCATGCCGTGGGCGCAGCGTACGAATCCGTGTCCGGTGTTCACCGGGCTGACGAAAATCCGCTCAACCCCCAGGTAGTCCAGGGCCAGCAGATTGCCCACGATGTCCACGATGGTGTCCACCGCCCCCACCTCGTGGAAATGGATCTGGTCCAGGGTGGTGCCGTGGACGGCGGCCTCCGCCTCGCCCAATGTCCGGAACACTTCCTTGGCCCGGGCGATGATCGCCGGCTTCAGCGTGGATGCGTCCAGGATCGCCTCGATGTCCGCCAGGTTACGGTGGACATGGACGTGGGTGGCGGGAGCTTCCGCCCCGTGGGCATGGCTGTGCCCGTGATCATGGCCGTGCTCGTGGTCATGCGTATGCCCATGGTCATGGATATGGTCGTGGTCATGACCGCCGTCTTCATGCACATGATCATGATTCTCTCCATGATGATGATCATGTCCATGCTCATGACCGCAGTCCTCATCTTCATGGTCATGATGATGCTCATGTCCGTGGTGATGCCCGTGGTCCGGCCCATCCTCCCCATCGTGTCCGTGGTCATGGTGTCCGGCAAAGCCGCTCTCCGGCGTTTCCACGTCGAAGTAGGTGCCGGAGATGCCGCACTTGTCCGCCTTCCGGCAGATCAGATGACAGTCCTCCAGCCCCAGCCGGCCAATCTCTCTCTCCAGAAAATCAAAAGGCACCCCGGCGTCCAGCAGGGCTCCCAGCAGCATGTTGCCGCTGATGCCGGCGAACGCCTCCAGGTACAGGGTCTTTCCCATACAGCAGTCCTCCATAGTCCGCGCTTTCCTCAGCGCATATGATTGATGATGCTGGCCATCCGGCCCGCACCGAATCCGTTGTCGATATTCATGACGGCCACCCCGGCACTGCAGCTGTTCAGCATGCCCAGGAGCGCCGCCAGTCCTTTGAAGTTGGCGCCATAGCCCACACTGGTGGGAACGGCGATGACCGGTTTCTCCACCAGTCCGCCCACCACGCTGGCCAGCGCGCCCTCCATGCCGGCGATGACAATGACCACGTTGGCGCTGCGGAGCAGGTCCACCTTCTCCAGCAGCCGGTGGATGCCGGCCACGCCCACATCATAGATGCGGACCACCTCGTTGCCCATGAGACCGGCGGTGATTGCCGCCTCCTCGGCCACAGGGATGTCGCTGGTGCCGGCGGTGACCACGGCGATCTTGCGGTCCGGGTCCTTCTCCAGCGGATCCTGCTCCAGCACGATGAGCCGGGCTTCCGGATAGTACACCGCTTCCGACAGCTCCTCCCGCACCATGCCGTAAAGCTCCGCGTCGGCACGGGTCCCCAGCACATTGGCGTGCCGGGAGGCCAGGGTCTTCAGGATTGTCACACACTGCTCACGGGTCTTGCCCTCGCAGTACACCACCTCGGGGAAGCCCCGGCGGATGCTGCGGCTGTGGTCCAGCTTGGCGAAGCCCAGGTCAGTGACACTGAGACGCTGGAACTGCTCCAGGATCTCCTTCTCCGTCAGCTTCCCCTCTTTATAATCCTGCAGCGCGCTGCGGATATCACTCTCATAACTCATAAGACGTTCCCGTCCTTTCACGTTTTACTGTTCTTGCGCTGTGCGGGGCCGGATTCTTCCGGCCTCTTCCTGTCAGTTTTCCGCTCCGGCGGATTTTTTCCGCCGTCTTTCTTTCCAGCCTTCCGTCAGCAGATAGATCAACGGAACCACCACCAGCGTCAGCAGGGTGGATGTGGTCAGGCCGCCGATAAGCACCACGCCCATGGACTGCCGGATCTCAGCGCCGGCGCCCAGTCCCAGCGCGATGGGTACCATGCCCAGCAGTGTGGACAGGGTTGTCATCATGATGGGACGCAGACGGAGGGAGCAGGCCTCCAGCACCGCCTGCTGCAGCGGCAGCCCTCTCTCCCGTGCCTGGTTGGCGTAGTCGATCAGCAGAATGGCGTTCTTCGTCACCAGGCCCAGCAGCATAGTGAAGCCAATCAGGGACATCATGTTGGCGGTCTGGTTGGCCACCAGCAGTCCCAGAATGGCGCCGATCACCGCGAAGGGCAGCGACATCATGATGACGAAGGGCTGTGTGAGGCTCTCGAACTCGGCCGCCAGCACCATGTAGATCATGACGATGGCCAGCAGGATCGCTTTGGCGATCTCGTGGAACACACGCCCCATCACGTCGGAGCTGCCGATGAGGCTGTATTTGTAGCCGATATCCATGTTCAGCTCCGGAATCAGCTTGTCTTTGATGGTATTGATCAGCTCGCCGGAGGAGATGCCCACGGTATTGGCGTAGACAACCACCTGGCGCTGCCGTCCCTCACGGTCGATACGGGTGGGGCCGGACTCCAGGGTGACATCGGCGATATCCCCCAGCCGGACGAAACTGCCGTCCGCCGTGGAGATGCGCAGGTTCTTCACGTCCTCCATAGTCCGCCGGTTGGCCCGCTCCACCTGGAGGATGATGTTGTAGTCATTGTCCCCGATGGTATAGGTGTTCTTGGCGTTCTTGCCCTGGAAAGCGTATTTCACCACGCTGCCCACGGTATTGGTGTCCAGTCCCAGGCGGCTGGCCCGGTACTGGTCCAGATTGATCTTGATCTCCGGCTCGGCATCGCTGACGGACACGTCCACGTCCGCGGCGCCGGGCACCTGACGGATCAGGTCCGCCAGCTGTGCGGCATAGCCGTCCAGTTTCTTCATGTCGCTGCCCCGGATGCCGATCTGCACCGGACGGGAGTCGCCATGACCGCCGCCCTGGTTGGAGGACACGCTGATACGGAGATTGCCGTCCTTGGCGAATTTCCGCCGCAGGTCGTTCATAATCTCCTGCATGCTCCGGCTCCGCTCGGAGGCCGGTTTCAGCTTGACCTCGATGGATCCTTCATTGGAGCTGGAACGGTATCCGCCCACCCGCATGGCCGCCACCCGCACTTCCGGCAGCTTGCCGATCTCCTCCTCCATGGGAAGGACCAGCTGCTCCATCTTGTCGATGCCGGTGCCTGCCGGCGCCTTGAAGTTCACGGAGAACTCGCCGCTGTCATAGACAGGCTGCAGCTCGCTGCCCACAAAAGGCAGCAGGGCCAGGTTCAGCACCAGGGTGGAGAATGCGATGATGATGATCTTCACCGGACGCTTGATGGCGTAATCCATCAGTCGGTTGTATTCTTCCCGGAATCCCTGGAAGCCTTTCTCGAAGGTGTCCAGGACCTTCTGCACCGGAGCCGGGCGCTCCGCTCTCTTCTCTTTCGTGTAGTCTTTCAGCCAGTGGGCCGACACCATCGGTGTCAGGGTGAAGGCCGCCAATGTGGAGAACATCAGGGCGAAAGCCACCGTCAGGCCGAACTGTTTGAAGAACTGTCCCACAATCTCCCCCATGGAGCCGATGGGGATGAATACCGCCAGCAGGGAGAGGGATGTTGCCAGGATGGCCAGGGATAGCTCTTTCGTGGCGGTCTCCGACGCCAGCATGGGGTTCTGCCCCATCTCCATGTGCCGGAAGATGTTCTCCACCAGCACGATGGCGTCGTCGATAAGGAAGCCCACCGCCAGGGACAGCGCCATCAATGACATATTGTTCAGGGTGAAGCCCATGGACTTCATCATGAAGAACGTGGCCACGATGGATGTGGGGATGGACAGACCGCCGATGATGGTGGCCCGGATATCCCGCAGGAACAGGTACGTGATCAGCAGCGCCAGGAAACCGCCGAAAATGATGGTGTTCCAGACATCGCCGATGTTGTCCCGCACATACTGGGACTGGTCTTTCACGATATCAACATGGATGTCGGGAGGCAGGTCCTCTTTCTCCAGCCGCTTCAGCTCCCGGTTGACGCCGTCAATGACATCCACCGTGTTGGTCTGGGACTGTTTGCGGACCATCAGTAGGACGCAGGGCACCCCGTTGGACCGGGAGAAGGTGTCGATATCCTCCCAGCCGTCCTCCACGTTGGCCACGTCCGTCAGCATCACCGGATGCCCCTTGACGTTGGCCACCACAATCTTCTTGAAATCATCGATACTGCTGAACTTTCCCATGGTGCGGACCGTGATGGTGTTGGCCGCGTCGCGGATCTTGCCGCCGGGAACGTTCACGTTGCTGTTGTTTATCTTGTTGAGGATCGTCTGGTAGGAGATGCCATACGCCCGCAGACGTTCCGGATTCACATGGATCTTGATAGCGCGGTCGCTGGCGCCGACGATGGCCACTTCCGCCACGCCGGGCACACGCTGCAGGTCATCCACCACAACCTCGTTGAGGATGCGCCGCACTTCCGCCGGGGACCGTCTGTCCGAGGCGAAGGTATAGCTGGCGATGGACCGGGCGCTGACGTCGAAACGCTGCACCACCGGCTCGTCGATGTCCGAGGGCAGGCTTCTCCGCACGGAGGCCACCTTCTCGCGGATCTCGCTGGCCATGTCCCTGGGGTCGGTCCCCAGCTCGAACTCCAGCATGGTCTGGGAGAAACCCTCCCGGACGGAGCTGGTGATGGTCTTGATGCCGGACACCCGGCTGACGCGGTGCTCGATGGGCTTGGCCACCAGGGTCTCCATCTCCTCGGGATATGCGCCGCTGTAAGTGACAGTGACGCTGACCACAGGCAGCTCCACGTCGGGAGTCAGGTCAACGCCCAGCCCCGGATAGGAGCGGATACCGAACACCACCAGCACCAGGATGAGCATGGTGGTGAAAACGGGCCGCTTGATAAATGTCTTGATCATTCAGCTTCCGCACCTTTCACCCGGGAGCCTTCACGGACTTTGTTCTGGCCGCCGATGACCACCAGGTCCTTCTCCGTGATGCCGCCCAGCACCTCAACCAGGTCCTCACCCACATAACCGGTGGTGATGACCTTCCGCACGATCACCCCGTCCTCCACACAGAAGACGGTCCGCTGGTCGTCCCGCATGACGATGGCGGACAGCGGGATGGTCAGCGCATGGGTCTTGGGACGGGTGGAGATCAGCGCATCGGCGTAGACACCGCCGCGCAGTCTTCCTTCATGGTTGGGGATGGTCACTTCCGCCTCGAAGGTGCGGGAAGGCTGCACCGCCACCGAGGTCACCCGGGTGATGGTGCCTTCCACCGGCTTCACATGGCCGGCCATGGAGGGGATGGTGAAATCCACCTTGCCTCCCACGATGATGTCCCCCACCACGCCTTCCGGAATGGTGATCTTGGCCACCAGGGAGGAGATGTCGGCGATATTGAAGAGAGCCGTGCCTTTCTTGGCGTAATAGCCCTCCTGGAAATAACGTTTCTGCACCACGCCGGCATGGGGCGTGGTCACACGGGTGCCGCCCAGATTGGCCTCGGCGGCCTCCAGGTTGCCCGTGGCCGCATCCAGTCTCGCCCGGGCGTTCTCCAGGGCGAAGCCGGCGTTGTCAAGCCGTTCCTGGGAGACGGCGCCCTGCTTGTAGAGGCGGCGGTACCGGTCCAGGTCCAGCTCCGCCTTGGCCAGGTTTGTCTTGGCGTCCAGATAGCTGCCCTTGGCGTTCAGCACTTTGGCGGAGGTGTCCTCCTGCTCCAGCAGCACCAGGGCCTGGCCTGCGGACACAGCCTGCCCCTCCTCCACCAGCACCCGCTCGATGCGGCCGTCCACTTTGGCCGCCACATCCGCCTGCCAGACGGGGTCCAGGGAGCCTGCAAAATGGATTTTCGGCGTGATGGTCTGCCGCTTGGGATGGGCCGTGGCCACCACAGCCACCTTGCCGCCGCCCGCGCTCCGGGCCTTGTCCTGCCGCGCCATGATATTGGATACCACGCGGAATCCCACCATAAGCACCACAGCCACCAGCACGCCTACCAGTATTTTCATCTTCCTGTCCATTTTCTGCAGATCCATCATGCGTTCCTCGCCTTCATGTATTATGGACCACTTGCGTGGCCGATTGATCTATTCCAGATAGCCCACCCGCAGCCGGAGCTCCAGACGGACCCTGCCGTCCTTCCCGGCGCTGCCGTTCTACTACGACCAGGGCCTCCAGCG
>CALAZX010000162.1 GCA_937926555.1 uncultured Negativicutes bacterium
AGCCGTATTCCGGGATTGCGGCTGCGGGAGACCTTGATGATGTCCCGTACCGCGGCGCCGGCGGAGGAGGTGACGATGCCGATGGTCACCGGATGCTCCGGCAGGGGCTTCTTCCGTTCCTGGTCGAAAAGCCCCTCCTGCTCCAGCTTCTTCCGCAGTTTCTCATAGGCCTGCATCAGCTGGCCCTCGCCCTCCTCCACCAGCACGTCGGTGTAGAGCTGGTAGACGCCGTCCCTCTCGTAGACGCCGATACGGCCGATGGCCAGCACCGTGTCGCCGTTCTCGGGGAACTGCCAGAGCTTCTGGGCCTGCCACTTGAACATGACGCATTTCAGCACGCTGTTCTTGTCTTTCAGTGTGAAATAGCAGTGGCCGGAAGGATAGCGCTTGAAGTTGCTCACTTCCCCCCGCACCTGGACGTTGTTGAACATCCCGCTGCTCTCGATCATATCCCGGACCAGGGAGTTGACCTCGCTGACCGAGTAGGTATACGCCTCAGCCATGGTTCTCCCCCTGTCTCCGGGCGTAGGAGGCGCAGCCCGCCGCATTGTCGCAGCTGTACCGGGGTTCTGGTACCCATACCCGGATCCGCCGTTTCGCCAGCTTCTCCTCCACGTGTTTCCGGATGGTCTTGTTGGAGGACACCCCGCCGGCCAGGATCACGTCCCGGACGCCGTGTTCCGCCGCGGCGTTCCGCAGCAGACGGGTGAAACTCTCCCCCAGCATGTACTGGACCCCTGCGGCCAGGTCCGCCGCCGGTTCCCCGGCAGCCTGTTTCCGCAGTGCCGCGGTGCAAGGTCCGGAGAAGCTCACGCTGGTGCCCCGTACCGAAACGGGAAGCTCCGTGATTGCCTCATGCTCCTCCGCCAGTTTCTCCAGGGCAGGGCCCGCCGGGAACTGCAGTCCCAGGGCCACGCCCACACGGTCCACCAGCTGGCCCGCATGGAGGTCCGGGCTGCCGCCCACCTCGGTGAGCCGCCAGGAGCCGGCGCAGGCGGAGGGGTCATCCCCGCCGTCCCGCTCCGCCAGCATCAGGTCCGTGGTGCCGCCGGAGGCATGGAGCATGAGAAAACGCCGGGCATCCGGTCCTCCCGCCGACCATACCGCCGCTTCCAGATGGTTCTCCTGGTGGCTGATCTGCCACAGGGGAATCCGGTGCAGCGCCGCCAGCGACCGGGCCAGTCCCTGCCCCGCCAGGAAGGCGGGCATGTAGGAGTCCTCACGGGGACGGGGCCAGGCGGAGACACCGATACCCAGCAGTCTTATCTCCTTGTCCCGGAGCGCCTCCTCCATCAGGTCGGGCAGGTTCCGCGTATGCTGGTAGACCATCTCCGACTGCTGCAGGCCGCAGTTTCCGGGTTTCACTTTTAAAATTCGCCGTGCTTCGGAAACCGGCTTACCCTCACGGTCCAGCAGCATCACCGAGGTGGTGTAGCAGCTGGTGTCGATTCCCAGATAGGCTTCACGCATTGTCATTCCTCACTTATGGGTCGATCCGATACATCTTCCGTCCATGGTCGCCGCCGGACTTATTCCGCCGCCGGCTCCTCACGCATCATGGCGCCCAGCACGCCGTTGATGAAACGGGAGGACTGCTCCTCGCCGAACTCTTTCGCCAGTTCCACCGCCTCGTTGATCTCGATGTTCACGGGCACCTTCTCCTCGGCGAAACGCATCTCGTACACCGCCATGCGGAGGATGCTGCGGTCGATGGCCGCCATCCGCTCCAGGTTCCATTTCACGGCGTACTTGCCGATCAGTCCGTCGATCTCCTCCAGATGGGCCAGGGTGCCTTTCAGCACGGTCTCGGCGTAGGCGTAGGCTTTCTTCGCCTCGCCGGTCTCCTGCTCGGCCAGTGCGGCCTCCAGTGCGGCCTCCGGCTCAACGTTGGAAAAATCCACCTGGAACAGGCTCTGCAATACCATCTCTCTTGCTACTCTGCGAATCATAACTCTCTTACTCCTTTATTATCTGTGATATCCCGGCGGAAGCAGGCTGTCCAGCCATTCCACCAGGTCTTCCTTCCTGTCGATCTTATAGCCGATGAAGAATCCTCCCAGGACAAATATCAGCATGAAAAGCGTGCGCCAGAATCCGATGATCAGGAACAGGGCCCCGATGATCAGACCGAACACGGTGCATAGGAAACGGGCGCGGTAATTGTTCCAGATGTCACTGATGATGTCTTTCATCATACTCGCCCTCCCTTCAGCCCTTGTTGCCGCTGGTGCTCTTGATGTGCTTGAAGAAGATCTCGATGTTGCGGACCTCCAGGCCCACCACCTTCTTGATGGTCTCCCGCACGTTGTCCTTCACTTCCTCCGTGGTCTCGAACACGTTGACCCCGGGTTCCAGCGAAGCGTTGATTCTCGCGTTGATGGCGTCTTTGGCCTCCATGGTCACCGCCACCTTCACCCCGTAGATGCCGTACACCTCCTGGGCGATATCCCCGATGTAGTTCTCCAGGGCACGCTTGGAGACGGTGGTCTTGCCGTTGTCGGAGTCCACCAGGGTCAGGGTGTCGACGCCGAAGACGCCGATGCCCGCCAGCAGCAGCCGGATGCTGATGCCGAAGATGATGACGCCTGCCACGGCATACTCCCAGCTGCCCGGCAGCGCCGTGATGATCTCCATGATCTCGCCGGCCGGGATAAGGCCGAACGTGCAGAGGATGATCAGCAGCGCGAACACCGCCATGATGAATGTATATAAAGTCAGTATCACTCTGTCAGGTATTCCCATATGCCTCACTCCTTGTCGAAGATTGAACGCTCTTCGCCGCTGTCGTCCTTCTCTTTGGCGAAGCTGATCTCAAGATTGCTCTTCCGCCGCCGTTTCACGCCCTCGATATGGACGTCCACGAACTCGGCGTCGTACTCGGTCATGTCCTCCACGGCCCGCTTCACCTTCTTCTGCAGCTTCATGGCCACTTCAGGGATGTTGCAGCCGTACTCCACGGTGACGTAGACCGATATCCGGCAGGACTTTCCGGTGACCGCCACCCGGACCCCCTTGGCGGGGCTCTTCTTGCCCAGGAAGTTGTTGATGCCTTCCCGGAACCCGGTGCTCATCTCCAGCACGCCGGGCACATCCAGGGCCGCCAGGCTGGCCACGATGGCGATGACCTCGTCGGCCACCTCGATGTAGCCGATATCATCCTCACCGCTGTCCCCGGTGCCTTCCCCGGCGTCATCCGTTCCGGCTTCCTTGCCGTCGGGACTCTCCGTGCCGGCCTCTTCCGCAGGGTGCTCCCTGCCGGCCTCTTCTGCCGGTACGGTGTTCTCCCCGCCGGTGTCCGCCGCGGCAGCTGTCTCTGCGGCAGCCGGGCCTTCCGGCAGTCTCTCCTCCTCCGGAACCGCCTGTCCCGTATCCGGGGCGGCCTCCGTCGGCTCTATTTTTCTATTCTCCTCCCCCATAGCGCACCTCCTGATGGCGAAGCAATATCTCTGCACAAAAAACCGCATTGTATATTGTGTATTATTATACCATAGATGACGTAACTTTACCATATATGGGAAACCCCAAAACACCAATCCGGAGCTTTCTCCGGACAGGCTTCACACAAAGTTCGGAGAAAAAAACGGAACCCCCGGTGAAACAGGGATTCCGTTCTGTTTTTCATGCTATGGCGTTTCCGCTGAGCAGAATCAGGCGCGCTGGATGTAGTCGCCGGTTCTGGTATCGATCAGCAGATGGTCCCCTTCGTTGATGAACAGAGGAACCTTTACGATGTAGCCGGTGTCCATTTTGGCCGGTTTGCTGCCGCCGGTAGCCGTATCGCCACGGATGCCGGGGTCGGTCTCAACTACTACCAGCTCTACGGTGTTGGGCAGATCTACGCCCAGTACGCGGCCTTCATAGATGATGACTTTCACGTCCATGTTCTCTTTCAGGAAATTGATACCGTTGCCCAGCTGTTCCTTGCTCAGTTCCATCTGTTCGTAGGTCTCGTTGTCCATGAATACGTACATGCCGTCAGCCTCGTAGAGGTACTGCATCTCGCGGCGGTCGATAACGGCCGGAGCCAGACGCTCGCCTGCGTTGAACGTTCTTTCTACTACTGCGCCGGTGCAGAGATTACGCATTTTAGCGCGGACAAAAGCTGCGCCTTTACCCGGTTTAACATGCTGGAACTCTACTACCTGCCATGCGTCGCCGTCGATGGTGACGGTCAGACCGGTTTTGAATTCGTTGGTGGATACCATAAAAAACCCTCCTGTTTGTGACCAAATTTTTATAATTTATTTTTAATATTAAATAAATACCTGTGTTGAGCGGGCTCAGACAATCTCCAGAAGAGATTTCGGCAGGGTGGTGAGGCTCTTCGCCCCTTCCGCCGTGAGCACCACGGTATCCTCGATGCGGACACCGCCTCTGCCCAGGTTGTAGACCCCCGGCTCGATGCTGAAGACCATGCCCGGTTCCAGCACCCGGTCGCCCCTGCGGTTGATGTTGGGCAGCTCATGGATCTCCAGACCCACGCCATGCCCCAGTCCATGGCCGAAGAATTCGCCATAGCCGCGGGATTCGATGTAGTCCCGTACCAGCTGGTCCAGCTCCCGTCCGGTCATGCCGGGCCGGGCCGCCTTGATGCCCCGGTACTGGGCCTCCTGCACCACGGTGTAGACCTCCCGGTGCCAGGAGTTGGCCATCCCCATCACCACCGTCCGGGTGGTATCGGAATGATAGCCGTTGTACAGAGCGCCGTAGTCGAAGGTGACGAAATCACCCACTTCCACCGGTTTGTCGGTGGGCGCGCCGTGAGGCAGCGCGGAACGGGCTCCGGAAGCCACGATGGTGTCGAAGGATACCCCTTCGGAACCCAGGCTCCTCATGTAATATTCCAGTCTGGCCGCCAGCTCCTTCTCCGTCATGCCCGCCTTGATCTCGGGCAGCAGGCGGTTGAAAGCGCCGTCGGCGATCTTGAAAGCTTCCCAGAGGCTGCGGAGCTCGCGCTCGTCCTTGACGATGCGCAGTCCGGTGAGATTGATGCTGACCATGGGTTCACGCAGCAGTTCCTGCAGCGCGGCCGCCTCCGTATAGGAGAAAGCGTCCCCGTCAAATCCCACGGCAAGGGCCTCGCCCACCAGTCCGGCGACGGCTTCCCAGATGCTGTCCTTGTACTCCAGCACCTTGCAGAGCTTCATCTGCGACCGGGCCTGCTCGGTGTATCTCCCGTCCGTGACCAGCACCAGCTGCTTCTCATCCACATACAGGATGCTGGAATCTCCGGTAAAGCCGGTCAGATATCTGATTGTATGAACATCTTTGATAACGGCGCACTCCAGTTTCCGCTCGCGCAGGAAATGGAGGAGCCTTCCTGTTCTCTCCAACAAATGCAAAACCTCTCTACCTGTTTAAAATAGTACCTAGATATTTTATCATAAAAAAGCTGATTATGCTATATTTTTAACTTTTTTTGCGTATTTTTCCCGGAAACCGCCGTTTTTACGGCTTTTCCGGAAGGGATTCCCCGGTTTTCCGCCGGATGTCTTCCGCTGCGGAAAAATCATTCCCGCTCTGACGCCGGTCCTGTTCCGGATCCGGCGCGCATTGCGGATTTCACTCCGAAGCGCGGCACTCCCCTTCTATTCCCCGATCTTGCGGCGGAGAATGGCGTTGGCGGGGATCTCCTCCCCGCAGTCGCAGGTAAAGACC
>CALAZX010000163.1 GCA_937926555.1 uncultured Negativicutes bacterium
CGCATCGCCGATTCCGCACTCCTTTCTGTCGATGCTTCCGTGACTCTGTTCCAGCTCTGATTCCGCCCACAAAAAAAGAGCCATGGGAAAATCCCATGACTCTTTCCGGTTTCAGTTCTATGCGGATATACGTGCCGTGCGCTTACGCTCTTTTGGTGGCTGCGGCTTCCTGGATGATGGCCAGGGTCCAGCGGCAGGTGTCGTACAGGTCCACTTCGGCCAGCTGCTCTTTGGTGGTATGGATCTTGTCCATGCCGGTTGCCAGCATGACGGAGGGAAGACCCATGCCGCACAGGTGGTTGGCGTCGCTGCAGCCGCCGGTGAACTGGTATTTCACCTCGAAGCCGCATTTCTTGGCGGCGTCGGCAGCCATTTTCACGGCGGGCTCGTCCTCACGCAGGAAGACAGCCGGGGCTACGCCCTCTTCGCGGACTTCCATCTGGCCGCCGCCTGCTTCCACGGTCTCTTTCACCGTGGCGATCAGCTCGTTTTTCAGCTTCTCCAGTTTCTCCACTTCCGGGCAGCGCATGTCCACAACGAAGGTGCACTCTTCCGGAACGATGTTGGAGGCCAGGCCGCCGTTGATCAGGTCGATGCTCATGGTGGTGGTCTCGTCCAGACGGCCGTAGTTCGGCAGTTTGGCCAGGGCTTTCACGGCCAGCATGATGGCGTTGACGCCTTTCTCGGGCTCCAGGCCGGCATGGGCGCTCTTGCCTTTGATGGTGAAGTACAGGTCCATGGCTTTCGGGGATGCGTTGAAGATCATGCCCGGTTTGCCGCCGCAGTCCAGGCTGTAGCCTGCGTCAGCTTTGATCCAGGAAGGATCCATGAAACGCACGCCGTTGCTGCCGGTCTCCTCGCCGATGGTGAAGCACAGCTGCACGTCGCCGTGGGGGATGTCGTTCTCGATGATAGTCTGTACGGCTTCCAGGCCTGCCACGATGCCGACCTTGTCGTCACCGCCCAGGGTGGTGGTGCCGTCGGAGTACATGATGCCGTCCTTGCATACCACTTTGGTGCCGGTGGTGGGAGCTACGGAGTCCATGTGGGCTTCGAAGAACAGGCGGGTGGCGCCTTCCACATTGCCGGGCAGGAAGCCCCATACGTTGCCGGTGGTTCCGCCGCATTTCTTGCCGGCTTCGTCCACTTTTACTTCCAGACCCATCTCGGTGAGTTTCTTCACCAGCAGGTCAGCTTCCTCTTTCTCGTCGCCGCTGGGGCAGGGAACGCTTACCAGTTCGATGAAAGTCGCCTTGGCGCGCGCCTCGTTGATATCAAATTTCTTTTCCATGTAACAGCCTCCTTATAATAAAAAACACTGTTGTCTTGAAAGGCAACTCAGTAAATTTGCGGTTATTATTATACCACAAAACACAGCGGGCCGCACGGGTTTCTCTCCCTTTCCCGCATCCGGACCGTTTCTCCCATTTTATCTTGAACTGGCTTTCCTCCTTTATGCCAAGCCCGTTCTCATTGTACTCCTGAAGCCAATATAGTATACTAGAAGGTAATCTATAAAATTACAGACACAGGGGGATTTTACGCATATGAACAAGCAGGAACTGGCGAACAAAATCTGGGAATCGGCCAACCAGATGCGTTCCAAAATCGAGGCGAACGAGTATAAGGACTACATTCTGGGCTTTGTCTTCTACAAATTCCTTTCCGACAAGGAAGAGCGTTTCATGCGGAGCCAGGATGTTCCGCAGGAGGACCTGAAGACCTATCTGACCGAGGAAGACCGGGACACCGTGGAGTTCATCCAGCCGAAAATCGGCTATTTCATCTCCTACGAGAACCTGTTCTCCACTTGGCTCTCCATGGGACAGGATTTCGACATCTCCAACGTGCGCGACGCGCTGTCCGCCTTCACCCGGCTGATTGACAAGCATCACAAGAACCTGTTCGAGGGTATCTTCGACACCCTGGAGACCGGTCTGTCCAAACTGGGCACCACCTCCGGCGAGCAGACCAAGGCGGTGCGGAACCTGATTCAGCTGATCAAGGACATCCCCATGGACGGCAAGCAGGACTATGACGTGCTGGGCTACATCTACGAATACCTGATCCAGAACTTCGCCGCCAACGCGGGCAAGAAGGCTGGCGAATTCTACACCCCCCACGAAGTCTCCCTGCTGATGAGCGAGATCGTGGCGGAGCATCTGAAAGACCGCGAGCTCATCAAGATCTACGACCCCACCAGCGGCAGCGGCAGCCTGCTGCTGAACATCGGAAAATCCGTAGCCAAGCACATCGACAGCGAGGACAGCATCCAGTACTACGCCCAGGAGCTGAAACAGAACACCTACAACCTGACCCGTATGAACCTGGTGATGCGCGGCATCCTCCCCTCCAACATCTTCACCCGTAACGGTGACACCCTGGAGGAGGACTGGCCCTACTTCGACGAGGAGGATCCCATCGGCACCTATGATCCCCTCTATGTGGACGCCGTTGTCTCCAATCCCCCCTGCTCCCAGAAATGGGACCCCACAGACAAAGAGAACGACCCCCGTTACAGCCGTTTCGGCCTGGCCCCCAAAGGCAAGGCGGACTACGCGTTCCTGCTCCATGACCTGTACCATATCAAACCCGACGGCCTGATGACCATCGTCCTCCCCCACGGCGTACTGTTCCGCGGCGGCGAGGAGGGGACCATCCGCAAGAACCTGATAGAGAACAACCATATCGACGCGGTGATCGGCCTGCCCGCCAACATCTTCTTCGGCACCGGCATCCCCACCATCATCATGGTGCTGAAGCAGAGACGGGACAACACCGACGTGCTGATCATCGACGCCTCCAAAGGCTTCGAGAAAGAAGGCAAGAACAACAAGCTCCGCGCCTCCGACATCCGCCGGATCGCGGACACCGTGAAATACAGACGGGATGTGGAGAAATACTCCCGCAAAGTATCCCGGGAGGAGATCCGGGAGAACGACTACAACCTGAACATCCCCCGTTACGTGGACTCCTCCGAGGAGCCGGAATCCTACGACATCTACGCCTCCATGTTCGGCGGCATCCCCAAATCCGAGATTGACGGGCTCTCCGCCTACTGGAAAGTCTTCCCCGGCCTGAAGAGCGCCCTCTTCTCCGAGGACGGCGGCAACTATGCCCACCTGAAGACGGAGGACGTGAAGGAGCTGATCCGGGACTTCCCGGAAGTGCAGGCCTTCAACCGCCGCTTCAGAGACGCTTTCGGCAGCTTCAGCCAGCGCATGGGCGCCGACCTGATCGAGAACGCCGAGACACTGAACATCCATAAAGAGAAGGACGACCTGGCCACGGAGATCTTCAGCCGCCTGGATGACATGCCGCTGGTGGACGCCTACGAGGCCTACCAGATCCTGGACGACGCCTGGAACAGCATCTCCCAGGACATCGAGATGATCAAGACCGAAGGCCGGAAGGCCATCACCCAGGTGGACCCCAACATGGTCACCAAGAAACGCTCCGGCAAGGAAGTGTCCGTCCAGGAAGGCTGGGTGGGCCACATCATCCCCTTCTCCCTGGTGCAGGAGACCATCCTGAAAGAAGCCACCGCGACCCTCACGGAGAAGCAGAACCGGCTGGAATCCGTACTGGCCGAGCAACAGGAGATTGTGGACTCCCTCTCCGAGGAGGACAAGGACAACTTGAAGGAGATTCTCAACGCCGACGACACCGCCTTCCTCAGCGGCGATCTGAAAAAGATGGCGAAAGAGCTGCTGAAGGAACACAAGAAATCCTTCTACGACGAAGAGAGCATGGAATACAAAGTGATCCAGGCCCAGGAGCTCAGCGATGAGGAGAAGGCCCTGAAGAAAGACATCAAAAAAGAAGAAGCCGACCTCCACAACCTGACAAAAGACACTATCGAAGGAATGTCCGAGGAAGCGGCCGCTGGACTTCTCCAGGAGAAATGGATCACCCCCGTGATGGACGGCATCTACAAGCTTCCCGCCGGCATCATCGACGACCTGTCCAAGAAAGTGGAGACCCTGCAGGAGAAATACGAGACCACCTTCGCCGAAGTTGAGGATGAGATCCGGAAGACCGAGCAGGAACTGATCGGCTTCCTGGACCAGCTCACCGGCTCTGAGGACGATATGAAAGGTATCCAGGAATTCAAGGCTCTTTTAGGAGGTAACTGAGATGTCAAAAACAGCGAAAACCCCTAAATTGAGGTTCAAAGGATTCACAGACGCTTGGGAACAGTGT
>CALAZX010000164.1 GCA_937926555.1 uncultured Negativicutes bacterium
TCCAGTTTCGCTTTATCATATGTATAAGCGGTCAGCCGCCCCTCCGTCTGGGTCTTCGTATAGTAATTATCCTGCAGATATTCCACCGACACAGGCTCACCGGCCGCGCGCATCACAAAAGGACCCGTCACATCGCGGGACGGGGCATCCGGCTCCACAGCGAAAATAGGCTTCATCCCGTCATCCGGAATCTCCGCGGCCTGAAGCGCGCCGGGCATGCTCCATAATGCACCCGACAGTAATGCAATCAGAATAGCCTGTTCCAACTTGAATCCTCTCATCTAAGAACCTACCTTTCTCTGATCCCGCTGCCCTCTCAGAAACTGAACCGCTGTCTGAGAATCTGGACAGTACTTTCTTCTCTGGTGTGAATCGCGTTTTCGATGTGGAGATATTCTTTTTTCAATATGCCTCTTTACCTTGCCTCTTTTCTGAAGCGTAGCACTCTCCTTTATTCATATTTTTCCTGTATGATTATAAACCATTATATCATATTTTAAATTTTCGTAAAGTTTTATTATTTAATAGATTTCTGTATCTTTTCGCATCAACAAAAAAAGAAGAGAGCAGATTCCTCTGCTCTCTTCTATAAATCCTTTGCGTGATGTCCTGCGAAGCCGGAATCAGTCCTCCAGCTTGCGGTATTTCGCCATCTCGATTTTGTAAGTGTCGTTGCCTTCGATGTCGATGCCCACGATGGCGGGGAAATCAACCACCTCGTATTTACGGATGGCCTCCGGTCCCAGATCCTCGTAAGCAATCATCTCCTCGCTGCGGATGGACTGGGAGATGACGGCCGCGGCTCCGCCGATGGCCACGAAGTATACGGCGCCATGTTTCTTGCAGGCGTCGATGACCTCCTTGCCCCGGAGTCCTTTGCCGATCATGCCCTTGATTCCCTGCTCCAGCATGGCCGGGGTGTACTTGTCCATACGGCCGCTGGTGGTGGGGCCGGCGCTGCCCACAATCTCACCGGGTTTGGTGGGGGTGGGTCCTACATAATAGATCACCTGGTTCCTCACGTCGAAGGGGAGCTTCTCCCCTTTTCCCAGGGCTTCATACATCCGCTTGTGGGCGGCGTCCCTGGCGGTATAGATAGGTCCGGTGATCTGCACGAAATCTCCCGCGTGGAGCCCTTTCAAGGTCTCCTCAGTCAGCGGTGTGGTAATCTTCTTGATCTCACTCATGTCCGGACCTCCTTATATCGTGAATTCCGCCCGGCGGGCGGCATGACAGTTCAGAATGACGGTGCAGGGCAGGCTGCCGATATGGGTGGGCGCGTATTCCACATTCACCGCGATGGCGGTGGTGGTGCCGCCCAGACCTGCAGGGCCCACGCCGGTCTTGTTCACCAGTTCCAGCAGGCGGTCCTCCAGCTCCGCGTATTTCGGGTTGGCATTATGCTCCCCGATGTTGCGCAGCAGGGCGAATTTCGCCAGGTCCGCGGATTTCTCCAGGTTGCCGCCGATACCCACGCCCACAGTGACGGGCGGGCAGGGGTTGGGACCTGCGGAGGATACGGCCTCCAGCACGAACTTGATGATACCGTCCAGGCCGTCGGCGGGTTTCAGCATCCGCAGCTGGCCCATGTTCTCGCTGCCGCAGCCCTTAGGGAAGACGATGACATGCACCTTGTCCCCGGGCACGATCTTGCAGTGGATGATGGCGGGGGTGTTGTTGCCGGTGTTCTTCCGGTCGAAAACAGGATCGTCCACGGAGGATTTCCGCAGATAGCCGTCCACATAGCCCCGGGCCACGCCCTCGTTGATGGCGGTATACAGGTCACCGCCGATGAAATGCACATCCTGTCCGATCTCCAGATACACCACCGTCAGGCCGGTATCCTGGCACAGGGGCACCGATTTCTTCTTCGCCAGCTTGGCGTTGTCCACGATGGTGCGCAGCACCTGGCAGCCCAGCGGGGACTCCTCGCTGTCCATGGCCTTCTCCAGCCGGGAGAGGACTCCCTCCGGCAGGTAGTAGCAGGCGTCGATGCAGCCTTTGGCCACACGTTCCGTCAACTCTTTCACATCAATCTCACGCATCCCGCATCCTCCTCGTCCTTGTCAGTATTGCCGGCATTGCGGCCGGTGTCTTTTGCGGTCTTGCTTCCATTCCGGGAGGCTCTGCGGATTTCAACCTGTCACAGTTGGATCCGCTCCCCTCCGGGATTCTTATTTGTCGGCCAGACGGGCCACGGTTCTTCTTCTCACTTCTTCCGGATCCACTTTCACCCGGGCCACACCAGTCTCCATGGCGGCTTTGGCCACGGCTGCCGCTACAGCGGGGGCGACACGTTTGTCGAAAGCGTCGGGGACAACGTAGTCCTCACGCAGGTCCTTCTCGTCGATCAGCCCGGCGATGGCGTAGACAGCGGCGGCCTTCATGGCCTCGTTGATCTCTCTGGCCCGCACATCGATGGCGCCGCGGAACATGCCGGGGAACACGTTCACGTTGTTCACCTGGTTGGGGCGGTCGCTGCGGCCGGTGGCGGCTACTCTGGCGCCTGCGGCCTTGGCCTCGTCATACATGATCTCAGGCACCGGGTTGGCCAGTGCGAAGACGATGGGGTCCTTGGCCATGCCGGCGATGATCTCCGGAGTGAATGCGCCGGGAGAGGATGCGCCGATGAGCACGTCCGCTCCCTTGGCGATCTCCGCCAGGGTGCCGTCCCGTTTCTCCTTGTTGGTCACCTTGGACAGGGCCTCCTGGACGGAGTCCAGCGGTCTGCCGCCGTTGGTGCAGCCTTCGTAGAGCGCGTTCTTGCGGAACATCATGATCACATTCTCGGCGCCCATGCTCACCAGCAGACGGCCGATGGCGGATCCTGCGGCGCCCACGCCGTTGATGACGAACTTCGCCGTCTTGAAATCTTTCTTCACGAAACGCAGCGCTCCCGCTACCGCGCTCAGGGCGGCGATGGCGGTGCCGTGCTGGTCGTCATGGAACACGGGGATGTCCATGATCTCTTTCAGTTTATCCTCGATATAGTAGCATTTCGGAGAGGAGATGTCCTCCAGGTTGATGCCCGCATAGTTGGGCTCCAGCGCCTTCACAATCTTGATGAAGGCATCCGGGTCCTTCTCGGCGATACATACGGGAACGGCGTCCACGTCACCGAAGTTCTTGAAGAGGACGGCCTTGCCCTCCATCACCGGCATGGCCGCTTCCGGGCCGATGTCGCCCAGTCCCAGCACACGGGTGCCGTCAGTGCAGATGGCAACCATGTTGCCGCGGCAGGTGTACTCGAAAGACAGGTCCCTGTTCTCCTTGATGTCTTTGCAGGGCTCCGCCACGCCGGGGGTGTAGGCCACCGCCAGGTCATGGTCGTCTTTCAGCGGCACCTTGCAGCGCACTTCCAGTTTACCGTTATTCTCCAGATGCAGTTTCAACGCTTCATCGCGTAAGGTCATTACAAAAGCCTCCTTCTTGGCCCGGGGTATGTCCCCGCAGGCTGTTCTCCGTTATTTTTCCAGCATTTCTCTGTTCTTGCTTTTCCAATCAGAATGGACAGTCCGTCCAATTAAAAATAGTGTACGCTACACAAAAGTTAACCTATGTAGCATACACTAATATCTTACTAGACATATATAGTTTTGACAATAGGAGCGGGCGTTTTTTCACACTTTCTTCCTAGGGTTCCAGCGTGATGAACTCCACTTCCGGCTCCATCCCTTTCCGCAGGTTCAGCACGGCGAAGCCCGCCTTGCTGCCGCCCCGGGGATTGTAAGGGCTGCCGGGATTGATCAGGTAGACGTCCCCGTCCTTCTGGAACAGGGGCACGTGGGTGTGGCCGAAAACCACGATCCGCTGGTCCAGCTTCCGGGCCCACCAGGCCAGCTCATGGTCCCCGCCGTTCCGCAGGTACCGGTTGCCGTGAGTGAGCCAGACGCTCCACCCCTCCAGCTCGTAGAACTCGTCCACTTTGGCGGCGTTGTTGTCGTGCCAGCGGTCACAGTTGCCGCAGACACGGTATACCTTCAGGCCCGTGGCCTGCTCCAGCAGGTTGGCATCGGAGGCGTAGTCCCCGGCATGGAACCAGCACTCCACCGGAGGCGCCTGGCGGATAACGCGGCGCAGCGCGGCGACACTTCCATGGGTGTCGCTCACAATCCCGATTCTCATTTTATCTTCTTCCAGCAGGCGACCAGGCGTTTCACCGCTTTGCCCCGGTGGCTGATGCGGTTCTTCTCCTCATCGCTTGCCTCTCCCAGTCCTTTGTGGAGCTCCGTGGACCAGAACAGCGGGTCGTAGCCGAACCCGTTGGTGCCCAGGGGCTCATGGAGCAGCATGCCGTCACAGATGCCGTCGGCCTCCTTCACAATCCGTCCCTCCGGATTGGCCAAGGCCAGGGCGCAGCGGAAGCGGCAGGTGCGTTTCACCTGGAACTTCATCTTCGTCAGCAGCAACTCGTTGTTCTCCTCGTCGGTGGCCTTCTCCCCCGCGAAACGGGCGGAGCGCACGCCGGGGGCGCCGTCCAGGGATTTCACCTCCAGGCCGGAGTCATCGGCCAGGCAGTACTCCTTCAGGTTCTTGGCGTAGTAGGATGCCTTCAGCTTGGCGTTGGCCGCGAAGGTGCGTCCCGTCTCCTCCGGCACCACCAGCTGCGGATAGTCCGCCAGGCATTTCAGCGTCACCGGCACATCTTTCATCAGTTTCTTAAACTCATCCAGCTTGCCCAGATTATGGGTGGCAATAACCAATACGTCCATCACGTACCTCCTGTTGAATGAAGAACCCGCAGACAGAGACACTACCGGCGGGTTCCAAGATTATTTTACCAGAGCTTTCAGTTCCTCTCTGGTGATAAGGATATTCTCTTTGTCGTAGAACAGCGGACCGCGGCCGCGGCGCGCCACATACAGGGCCACTTCCACGTCGGGCATGGTCAGGACAGCCTCTTTGGCGGTTTTTTTCCCGTTGCGGGGGACCAGGTCGAACTTCATGGTCAGATAGTCCTTGGATCCCGGAGGGATCAGCATGGCTTCAAAATAGTCGTCCTCGCGGGGACGGGTGGAATGGTTCACGCGTCCGCGCAGCAGGGCGCCGTTATACTGCTCGTCCGGCAGGTACACCCGGGCGAAGGCATCCAGGAAAATCCCCTCGCCGGTGCCCGGATTGGCATAGGGCACGTCGAACTCGAAGCGGAACTCGTCATCGGTGAGAGACACCAGACGGACAGGGCTCCGTTTCTCCTTGGAAAAGTAGATCATATGGTCTTCCCGGTCGTGCTTGCGGATCAGCGACAGCGTGAACAAGAGGGCAAGCAGGATCAGTACAATAATTATACCGGCAATCATCATTTTCTGTTTCCCCCTTACGCTTTATGATAGTCTTTGATAATGCAGATCGGTGTCTTCTGGCTGCCGTTGCCGAAGGGATTGTCGATCAAGATCTGCGCGATCTTGTCCGGATCCACCCCGTCCGTATAGCCGATGACGGCGGCCCGTTTCAGGTCGTTGACGTCGGCGATGACAGCGCCGTAGGTGCCGCAGGCCTCCTTGATCTCCTTCACCACTTTGAAGGGGTCCTTGGGGCCGTATACGATGTGTTTATCATAGGGCGGCATGGTACCGGTGACATCGTCGATCAGACGTGCCTGGTAGCCCGCTTTCTTGTAGAAGACGCCCTTGATGCCGAAACATTTGGCGATACCGCCGATCAGGAACGCCCACAGGATCCGGAAACTGCTCTCCGTATCCACCAGGGCCTGCATGCAGTACCAGCCGCTGATGCTCCCGTAGGACGGGAAGAAGTGGCAGAGGAGCTTGGCCAGCCAGCCGGGTTTGAAATCCTCGCACCGGTGCGCCATCCCCTGGGTGATCGCCACCACACTCTCCGCCGAACAGATCACGTCGTTCGGACCGAACTTGCCTTTACCGTATTCCAGAATGGCCTCCACGATGTCGTCCCGGGAAGTCAGGATTCTCGTGGGAACCGGAATAATCTCATACGCCTTGTTTTCAGCCATGTTTTCTTCACCTCAAAATTTAACGACAGAATGGCTCCGTCTTGAACAATATTACTCCGCTTCGCCGCCGTTCCGCTCTTTCTCCTGCAGATAGGCGCTGTTGATCTTGTCGAACCACTTTTTGGGCAGACGGATGATCTGCCCCTCCTTGCTGGTGAAAGCGTTCAGCGTGGTGCCTTCCAGGAAAAGCTGCCCATCGGCAACCCGGACCACCTGGTAGGAGAACAGCATCTTCGCGCGGTTGAACTCCTTCAAAGTCGCCCGTACCTCGAACTCGTCGTCAAAGCGGGCAGAGCTTCTGTATTTGAGGTTCACTTCCAGGATAGGGGTGACGATACCGTCCGCCATCAGCTCGTTCAGGTCCACGCCGCACTGGCGCAGGTAAGCCACCCGGCCAATCTCCAGCCAGGGAAGGTAGCGGGCATGGTAGACAACGCCCATCAGGTCTGTTTCCTCAAAACGCACTCTGTCTCTTACAGCAATCATAAAAAACCTCCAGCAACAATAAATTATATTATACCACGTTTTACTGCAAAATGTTACAGGAATTACGGATTTCCCGCAAAAGCGCCGTCATTCCGCTAACATCCGGAATGCCTCAAGCCGCCGCGGAAGACCGCATAGAGCGGCGCTGCCGCCCTTCCTGTCCGCAGTCCGGCCCCCGGAGGGCATAAATATCCGCCGGCAGCCACGGAAAATCATAAAAATAACATAAATAATTATATCAAACATTTGCGATACCCGTCAATTTGTGCTATAATTACACCCGTGGTAAGAAAGACCGCCTCCGGGCGGACAGATACCGCGTATGCGCCTGTAGCTCAGTGGATAGAGCACCAGCCTCCGGAGCTGGGAGCGTAGGTTCGATTCCTGTCAGGCGCACCATTTTTATCAATCAGAACTGCAGCGGCGGTTCTTTTTTTTTGCCTTTTTCGGGAAACAAAGAACGCCCGGCGGATCTCGTCTCCAGCGACATCCGTCGGGCGCTTTTTTATTTTCTCTCAGTGGTTCTTATGGCGGATCATCGGCGAGGAGGGCCGGGGCAGCTGCCAGCCGTAGTGCAGCGCCATGGCCCGCAGCACGATGGTCACGGTGAATCCCACCACCGGCGCGAAATCGGGGCTGACGAAGAACCAGGTGAGGCAGAGGCAGAGCCCGCCCACCAGGGAGGCCACCGCATAAATGTCACTGCGGAGCACCACAGGCATCCTCTGTCCCATCAGGTCACGGAGCATGCCGCCCCCCACGGCGGTGATCAGTCCCAGCATGATGGGCAGCACATAGTGGTACTGGGGCATCTGGTAGAGCCCGGTGACCGCGCCTGTCACGGTGAAGGACGCCAGGCCGATGGTGTCCGACACATTGAAGAAGAAGAGGAAGCGCCGCTTCCCCCGCCCCGAGATATGGTACCTGGCATAGACCGCCGCCACCAGCAGCGCGGTGATGACAGCCACGATAAGTCCGGTCCCCTCCTTGAGGACCGTAGGGGGGAATATCCCCACCAGCACATCGCGAACCATGCCGCCGCCCACCGCGGTGAGCACGGCCAGCACGGTGATGCCGAAAATATCCATCCGCCGGGAGATCCCCACGACAGCACCGGACACGGCAAAAGCGATTGTGCCGGTCATATCGAAGATAAACCAGGTCAGTTCCAAGGTATTCATCCTTTCATACAGAAGATATAGTCCGCAGACTGTGTCCCCCTCTCACTGCGGTCTCACAGCAGATAGGGCAGGAAAAG
>CALAZX010000165.1 GCA_937926555.1 uncultured Negativicutes bacterium
ACGGCAGATTTCTGGTGTCGATGGTGTCGCCTTTGGAGTAGGCCAGATGATTCCACTGGGCGCCGTTCTGCAATGCGATATTCACTTCGCCGGCACCGGCTTTGCCGTCATTGGAAACCAGGCCGGTCCAGCTGGATTTCTCCGTGGTCAGCGCCACGTTCACGCGGCCGCTGCGGTAGAACTGGTCGGCACCGCTGTCAGGGAACTTGCTTCCTTCAGGCATTTCCCAGGCCTTCAGCGCGATGATGTTACCTTTCAGCACCACATTGTGGCTGCCGGGAGCGCCGTTCTCCCAGTTCACGTTGATCGTGCCGCCGTAGCTGGCCAGCGCGTTATAGCCACGGTCAGCGGATTTCGGGGTATAGATGGTCACATCGCCTTTGTTAGCGTTGATCACAGAAGTGTCGTAATCGCTGACGCCGCCGATATTGGCATAATAGGGGTCCGTCACCAGACCGTTGCCCCGGACAGCGATCTTCACATCCCCGTTCAGGTTGATATAGCTGCCGCCGGGCATGTTCAGAGACACGCCTGCGGGAGCCCAGCGGGAACCGTAGTAGCCGTTGAAGTTGCCGTCGGTCCGTTTCGCCTGGACGCCCCACTCGCCGGATCTGCTGTACTCATCCTTCTCCGGATTCTCACTGGTGCCCCAGAAAGTCACGTTGCCGTTGACAGTCAGACCGGACTTCTCGCCCTGGCCGATACTGCCACGGTTCACGCTGAGACCGCCGGCGCTGTAGCCTGCGCTGCTCTGGGTTCCGTTGATATTGCCGTTGATGGTCAGGAACTGCTTCTCCATGACAACCACGGGAGCGGTGCCGTAATAACCGCTGGGATCGTCACTCTCATTGTGCAGGTTCAGCGTGCCGCTGCCGCCCTCCACATTGATGACACCTTCGATACCGTCGGTTTTCTGGAAGACGATGGCGCCCATCTCCGTGTCAAAAGTGGTCCCGTCCTGCAGGTCGTAGATCACCTTGTAGGGATTGCTGCTTACCAGCTCCAGCATATCGCCGTCTTCCAGTACGTCCTCCCTGTCATCCTCGCGGCCCGTCAGCCAGTCCTCGTAGGTGTTTGCCGCCATGGCCGGCAGCTGCACGGAGCCTGCCAGCAGTACGGAAGTGATGGCCATCGCCAGGCATTTGCCGCCCATTTTACCGGCCCATCCGCTCATCCATTTCTTACTCATCATGTGTTCCTCCTTGAATTCTCGTTCCAACCGTTTTCTTGCTTTGAATCCTTTTCTCAACCGTTTTACCGTTGTTTCTTTATCTGTTCCGCGGACTGTACCGCGGCGCGCGCCGCGGCTTGACCATCAGTCCGCATCATCACTTGCTTTTTTATGTTCACGCTTGTTGCGTTTCTGCTTTTTGCGTGCTTGCTTTTGTGTCACGTTTCTTGCGTTCTTACCTTCCCGCTTTCCCGCAGGAACTTTGATCTGTCTCACGCTTCTGTCCGCCAGTCCGCTCCAGTCCGGACAGCCATCATCAGAATGTCAGTTTGTAACCCCAGGTGATCACACGGCCCGGCATGGAGTACCAGGAATCCGCGCCGCCGCCCCAGATGGCGTTGGTATGCTCGGCCCACAGGGTGTTGAAGATGTTGTTCACTTTCAGGTAGAAGGTCTGGTTCTTCTCCGGCAGATAGTTGACGCTCAGGTTGTAGATGCCGTATTTGTCATGGGGCCAGCCCTTCACGGCTTTTCTGGCCATGCTGTCCTTCTTGCGGATGAAGTAGAAGCCGTCCACGCCTGCGATCCATTTATCCTTGGTGTAGATAGCGTCGAAAGTCAGCTTGTCTTTCGGATAGTAGCCTTTGGAGAAGGTGTCTCCCGGTGTGAACTGGTACAGGTGGGCCCAGCCCAGGTTCACGCTCCAGTTCTCGCCGATGGTGCCCATGTACTGGGCGTTCCAGCCCCGGCTGATACCGTCGTTGTAGTTGCGGTAATGGCCGTTGTTGAGATCGCCCTCGTAGCCGATGCTCTGCTCGTCCTCGGTCTTGAACCAGTTGAAGGTGAGGGCGTTGGCATCGTCAAACTTGTGGGTGTAGCCGATGCTGCTGGTGCGGCCGTAAGCCGGCAGCAGGTCGCCGTTGCCGAATTTGGGGTTATACATTTTGTCCATGCCCGGTAGGATGAAGAAATCGCTGCGGCCGGCATAGACAGTGTCGTTGTCCGTGAAGTCC
>CALAZX010000166.1 GCA_937926555.1 uncultured Negativicutes bacterium
TTGATTGGAGGAATGACATTATGTCAAAAAACAGAACCATGGGAATGCTGATGGCTTCCCTCATCTGCGGCAGCATGCTGGCCGCTCCGGTGGCAGGTTTCGCCGCTGACAACGGTCTGGCCGAGTTCAATCTGGACCAGATGGTTGTCACCGCCACCCGTACACTGAAGGACATCCAGGAGGTGCCTTCCAGCATCAGCGTGGTGACCGCGAAAGACATCGAGGAGCAGAACGTGACCAACGTCCGTGACGCCATCGCCCAGCTGCCCGGCGTATACATGGACCGGAAGGCCGAGAGCGGCATCATGATCCGCGGCTTCGACGCCAAGGACATCCTGATCCTGGTGGACGGCCAGCAGTACAACAGCACCTATAACAGCGACCTGGACTTCGGCGACATCCCCATCAGCAACGTGGAGCGTATCGAAGTGCTCCGCGGCGCCGCATCTTCCATCTATGGCGGCCATGCGGTGGGCGGCGTGGTGAACATCACCACCAAGGACGCTGTGGAGAAAGGCACCCACGGCACCGTGACCCTGTCCCGGGGCAGCCACAAGACCTGGAAGAAATCTGTGAACCTGGACACCAAGGCCACGGACAAGGTATCCTTCGGCGCCGGCTACGAGGACCGCAAATCTGACGGTTTCCGCGGTTTCTACCGCAGTGCCAAGGCGGACAAGAAAGCCACTGCGGCAGGCAAGTTCGACGCCACCGCCAACTTGCCCCAGCAGCAGGACGGCTACTATGTGTACGGCGGCCGCGGCACCAAAGCCTGGGGCCATGAGAGCTACAACGGCTATGTGAAATACAATTTCGATGAGAGCAAGTCCATCAAATACAGATATACCAAGACCAAGAGCTACTACCGTTACCAGGATCCTTTCACCTATGTGAAGGACAGTGACGGGAACCCTGTCTATGACGGCCTGGTGAAAACCCAGAACGGGGACATCATCAAGCTTTCCACTGACAGATTCTACGGCTATCGGGGCGAGAGCGACAAAAACCGTCATGTTGTGAGCTACTAGGACGAGGACAACGATTTCAACGTGATCTTCGGCTACTCCCATGACCGTTACAACGGCTTCACCTCCGCGGACCTGCCGAAAGGCTACAAGGACATTGACTGGGAAGGCGCCGGCGACTACTCGAACCATCCGGAGAAGATCTACAACCTGGACATCACCAAAGCCTGGGATAACGTGGGCGACCATACCATCCTGGTTGGCGCCAGCTTGAAACGGGACGAGATGGACCAGGAGCGCTATACCCTGAAACACTGGAAGGACAACAATTCCAAAGACAAGTTCTACGCCCATGACCAGGGCCGCGTGAAGAATGCTGCGCTGTTCATCCAGGACGAGTACAAACTGGCGGAGCCCGTGACCATGTATGCCGGCCTGCGCTATGACCATTTCAAGAAAGGCAGCGGCCATTTCTGGCAGGACAACGGCAGCAACAACTACGACTACTCTTCCAAGAGCCAGTCCTACAACGAGCTGAGCCCGAAACTGGCCTTCGACTTCAAGGCCGATGACAAGACCAACTTCTATGTGTCCTACGGCCACTCCTTCAACCCGCCTCCGCTGTACAAGGTATACCGCTATGTGGATTACGGCGGAACCGGCGTCAATGTCTGGGCCAACCCGGACCTGGATCCCGAGACCTCCAACTCCTATGAGGTGGGCATGAAGAAGAAGATCGGCCGGAAGACCAACCTGTCCCTGACCGGTTACTATGTGAAGACTTCCGACAAGATCGAGTATGTGACCTTCAAGGATCCCGCCACCGGCAAGAACGACCATAAACAGTACGTGAACTACGGTGACGAGAAACGCAGAGGCGTCGAGTTCGAGCTGAAACAGAAATTCGACGACAAGTTCTCCGCCTACATCAACTACGCATGGCAGCAGGGCAAGGTGTCCGCTCCTAAGCTGAAGGACTCCAACAAGAACGGTTATAACGACCTGCTGGACTACAGCGTGCCGAAACACCTGTTCCATGCCGGCATCAACTATACCCAGGACAGATGGAACGCGCTGCTGGACTGCCAGTATGTCAGCGCCCGCATGAACCCCCACGATCCCAGTGGCGAGTACGGTGCGGAGGACGCCTACTTCCTGATGAACACCGCCATCAACTACCAGATCGACAAGGACTTCACCCTGCAGTTCGCAGTGGACAACCTGCTGGACAAGAAGTACTTCTGCAGTGAGGCCTGTGACGGCAGAACCTACACCGTGGGCCTGCGCTACAACTTCTGATAGAGATGAGACAACCCGCTCCGGCGGGATGACGTGACGGACGCGGGGGCAGACGGTAAACTGCCCATGACGGGGAGGCTCCGGTGAGCGGACCTGCCGTCAGCCGCGGTTCCGGTTCACGATGGCCGGGCAGAGAAAGCGGATCCTACGGTCAACCTTCTGAATACACGGCAGGTTGACTGCGGGAGAAGAGATAAAAAATAGAGAAAAACGCTGTGAAGCGCCCGGGGAGAAGGCTCCCGCCCTGTGACAGACAGGTGCGGGGGTCTTTTTCTGTCTCCGGGAAGGGAGGGGACGGGGCGTGGGGCCGTGCAGTATCTGCGGACGGTATGGACGTTTTCCGGTGTTTCTGTCAATTCATGGTTAACCTGATGAAAATAACGGTTGACTTATGTGCCGGAAATGCCTATAATCTTAATTGTTAACTGAATATTTTTAAGGGTTAACGATTGCTGAACTTTGGTCTGACTGGCGCCAACAGACAGCAAACATACAGAATCGTTTTTTGAGCGAGGGATGAAGATACATTTCCCGAGCAGGAATATTCAAGGAGAAAGAGGGAATTTCAGGTGAAAGCATTTGGTATCACGGCGACAGATACGGAAATGGGCAAGACGGTTGTGACCGGCGCGCTGGCGGCGGCCCTGCGGTACAGGGGCATCACCCCGGGCATCTACAAACCGGTGGCTTCGGGCTGCGTGCGGATGGAGGGCGGCGAGCTGATCTCCACGGACGCGGAGTTCCAGATGAAATGCGCCGGCTATCCGGCGGAGAAACGGCTGGAGGTCATCCCGGTGGTGCTGGAGGCGGCACTGGCCCCGGCGGAGGCAAGCAAGCTGGAAGGCGTGGAGCTGGATCCGGTTTCCATGGTGGAACTGGGAAAGAAGTGCATCGACTCCCATGAGGTCACCGTGCTGGAAGGCATCGGCGGCATCACCGCGCCGCTGACCGACGATTTCCTGGTGGTGGATTATTTCAAGGCCCTGGAGGTGCCGGTGCTCATCGTGGTGAAACCGGTGCTGGGCAACGTGAACCATGCGGTGCTGACGGCATACTACTGCCAGCAGCACGGAATCCCGGTGCTGGGCTTCCTGGTGAACGGCTGGGACGAGGCCACCGCAGGGGACCTGGAGCGGGGCAACCTGTTCTACTACGAGAAACTCACTGGACTGCCGGTGCTGGGCAAACTGCCCCGGCTGGACGAGGAGACACTGAACAATCCCGAGAAACTGGCGGAAGCCGTAGAGAAGAATGTGGAGCTTGACAGAATACTGGAACTGGCAGGAGGAGTTAAAGGCAATGACTGAACCGAAAATCAACGCGACGAACAAATGGGAAGAACTTGACAAGAAATACATCTGGCATCCTTTCACCCAGATGAAGGGCTGGAGAGAGCAGCCCCAGATGGTGGTGGACCATGCCAAAGGCGTTTACATCTACGATGTGGAGGGCAACGAGTACATGGACGGCAACTCCAGCCTGTGGGTGAACATCCACGGCCACAACCGTCCGGAGATCAAACAGGCCCTCATCGACCAGGTGAACCAGGTGGAGCACAGCACCCTGCTGGGTCTGATTAACAAACCCTCCGCCGAGCTGGCCGAGAAACTGGTGGAAGTGACCCCGGAAGGCCTGAATAAGGTGTTCTACTCCGATGACGGCTCCACCGCGGTGGAGGCTGCTGTGAAACTGGCTTTCCAGTACTGGAAATACAAAGGCAAACCGGCGAAAGAGGATTTCATCCATCTGGGCGACTCCTATCACGGTGACACCATCGGCGCGGTGAGCGTGGGCAACGTGGAAATCTTCCACAAGTCCTTCAAGCCCCTGCTGTTCAAGAGCCATCACACCAGCTGCCCCTCCTACTACCACACCAACCTGCCGGTGAAGTCCGAGGAGGAGTTCCTGGACTACCTGCTGAAAGAGCTGGAGGATTACCTGAAAGAGCATGCGGACCATACCGCCGCCATGATCATCGAACCGCTGTGCCAGTGCGCCGCAGGCATGCTGATGCAGCCGAAGGGATTCATCGCCGGCGTACGCCGCCTGACGGAGAAATACGAAGTGCTGCTGATCGCCGACGAGGTGGCTGTGGGCTTCGGCCGTACCGGCAAGATGTTCGCCTGTGAGAACGAGGGCGTGAAACCGGACATCATGTGCCTGTCCAAAGGCATCACCGCAGGCTACATGGCCCTGGGCGCCACCATCATCAGCGACGAGATCTACAATGAGTTCCTGGGTGAGCCCACTGAATACAAGACTTTCTTCCACGGCCATTCCTACACCGGCAACCAGCTGGCATGCTCCGTGGGCGTGGCCAGCCTGGAGATCTTCAAGAAGGATAAGGTCATCGAAGGCCTGCCTCCGAAAATCGCCGTGATCCAGCGCCATTTCGCCAAGATGGCGGAGATGGAGTTCGTGGGCGACGCCAGACAGTACGGCATGCTGGGCGGCATCGAGCTGATGGCGGACAAGGAGAAGAAAGTCCCCTTCGACCCGGCTCTGCAGGTTGCCGCAGGCATCTGCACCGCAGCACGGAAATACGGCCTCATCATCCGGCCTATCGGCGACGTAATCGTGTTCATGCCTCCTCTGGTATCCACCGAGGAGGAGATCGACGAGATGCTGAACCGTCTGGAGAAGGCTATGGACGAGGTCTTCACCCAGCTGAAGAACAGGGAGAACACCGACTTCGACAGCCCCTGCGCCTTCTGATAAACACAGACCGGATTTACAACAGGTGACAATGCGGGCCGCCCCGATCATGGAAAAAACGGCGGAAGAGCAGACCGCCGGAATCTGACCCTTCGGCGCAGCGGCCGGAGGGTTTTTTGGAGGAGATCAAATGCAGAACAAACGCTTACGGAATCATATACTCTGTGCTATTTTCACCGCGCTCATCGCAATCGGCGCCTTTATCCGCGTGCCGGTGCCGGTAGTGCCCTTCACCCTGTCCTTCCTGTTCACCACCCTGGCGGGCCTCCTGCTGGGACCCCGTCTGGGTGCGTTGAGCGTAGCCATCTATGTGGTGCTGGGCCTGATGGGCGTGCCTGTCTTCGTGGAAGGCGGCGGCCCCGGTTACATCCTGAAACCCAGCTTCGGCTACCTCATCGGCTTCGCCCTGGGCGCCTACGTGTCCGGCTGGTTCGCCCGGAAAGAGGTGCGGCCCACCTTCAAGACACTGTTCATCGGCAACTTCCTGAACCTGATGGTGGTGTACGGCTGCGGCATGGTCTATGTGTACTTCATCTCCAGCGTGTACCTGGGCAAGCCCATCGGACTGTGGCCCCTGTTCCTGTACTGCTTCCTGCTGGCGGTGCCCGGCGACGCGGTGCTCTGCGTCCTGGCGGCCATGCTGGGAACCCGGCTGATCCCTCTGATCGGCATGATCCGGAAGAAACGGGAGGATATGACCGAGGAGGAGCGGCTGGCGGAGGACCGTGGCGCTCTGGAGGACAGCGGCGTTGTGGCCTGCCGGGAAGGCGGACCCGAATCCTGACCCTGAACCGTGTTCCGGCGGTATACCGGATTGAAAGCAGAAGAGACGGCAGCGGACCTTGTGTCCGCTGTTTTTCTTTTTGCAGAAAGAGTGGGGACAAGGGAGAAAACGGTGGCATGGGAAAGACGGTACGTGGAGAGCGGGTGCCGGGAAAAAGTGGTGCCGGAGCCGGGATGGAAGGGCCGGGACAATGGTGAAGTTTTTGGAGAGTTTCCCCGAAGCCTGGCAGGGGAGAGCCGTTCTATGGTATAATGGAGAATATCAGCTGTATATGACCGTACCCGGTTTCTCCGGGGCGGAAAGGCCTCCGGGAGGACTGGGAGAATCCCGGGGAATCATAGAGAGACGATGTCTCGGAACTGACTGAAGACAGGAGGGAGACAAGATGGAACAAAGCCGATTTCTTATCATCACCGGTATGTCCGGCGCGGGGAAATCCCAGGTGCTCCACACACTGGAGGACCTGAACTATTTCTGCGTGGACAACCTGCCGGTGATGCTGATACCTAAATTCGCCGAGCTCTGCGCACAGACGCCGGGCCGCGACACCGCCATGGTGGTGGACATCCGCGGAGGCAATTTCCACGAGAAGTTCCCCGGGGTGCTGGCGGAGCTGAAAAAGGAAGGCTTCCACTATGAGCTGCTGTTCCTGGATGCGGATGACAAGTCGCTGATCCGCCGTTACAAGGAGACGAGACGCCGCCATCCCATGGAGAAGGGACGTCTGAACCTGGCCGCCAGCGTGGCCATGGAGCGGAAGTGCCTGGCCAATATCAGGGCCAAGGCGGACGACGTGATCGACACTAGCGAGCGGACCATCGCGGAGCTGAAGGAGATCATCTGCCGCAAGTATGTCACCGGACAGAATGCGGGCAAGATGCTGATTGTGGTGCAGTCTTTCGGATTCAAGCACGGACTGCCGCTGGACAGCGACGTGGTGCTGGATGTGCGGTTCCTGCCCAATCCGTTCTACCTGCCGGAACTGAAGCATCTCACCGGCTGCGACCTGCCGGTGCAGGAATACCTGGACCAGTTCCCCCAGTCGGCGGAATATCTGGCGAAAGAGTGCGACCTGCTGGATTTCCTGCTCCCCCAGTACGAGGAGGAGGGGAAGAGCCAGCTGGTGATCAGCGTGGGCTGCACCGGCGGCCAGCACCGCTCTGTCTATATCGCCAACAAGATCTACGACTACCTGCGGGGCAAGGACCAGTATGTTGAGCTGGTCCACCGCGACCTGAGCAAGAAAGTCTGAGCGGCGACGGCTGCAGGATCTGAATGATATGCGTGTATTGATAAAGGAGCTTTTATGAAATGGCTTAGCTGGCTCTGTCCGGGCATCAACCTCAAGCGGTGGCTGCTTCTGTTCACCCTGGGTGTCATCCTCTGCGCCTTCTCCCTGGCCCTGCTGTTCAACAACCAGGTCATGGGATTCGTGGAGGAGCTGCTGTTCCGGATGAGTTACCTGACGACAGGGAGATACTCCAACGGACTGGCCTATCTGTCCGCAGGAGCGGGGATGATCGCCGGCCTTCTGGTGATGATCTATGCCACCCGGCGCATGGTGCGTTCCGTGGTGGAGGCGGTGATCCCCGAGAACAGTGACTCCCTCATGGAGACCATCTTCACCCAGCGCAAGCTGAGCAACGGTCCGGCTGTCACCGTCCTGGGTGGCGGCACCGGCCTGTCCACCCTGCTGCGGGGGATGAAGTTCATCACCAGCAACTGCTCCGCCGTGGTGACCGTGGCGGATGACGGCGGTTCTTCCGGCCGTCTGCGCCAGGAGCTGGGCATCATCCCGCCGGGAGACCTGCGGAACTGCCTGGTGGCCATGGCCGACCGGGAGCCGCTGATGGAGCGCGTGATGCAGTACCGGTTCCAGGGGGACTCCCCGCTGGCCGGACATAACCTGGGCAACCTGTTCCTGGCGGGCATCGCCGCCACCGAGGGAGGCATGGAGGCGGGACTGAACGCCGCCAGCGAGATCCTCCGGGTGCGGGGACAGGTGATTCCCTCCACTCTCAGCGACATCCAGCTCCGTGCGGACATGACCGACGGCAGCGTGGTGCTGGGCGAGTCGGAGATAACCAAGGCGGGGAAACGGATCGCCCGTCTCTCCATGGTGCCGGAGACGGCGCCGGCCACCCGCAGCGCGGTGGACGCCATCCTGAAGGCGGACGTGCTGATTTTCGGGCCCGGCAGCCTCTACACCAGCGTGATCCCGAACCTGCTGGTTCCGGGAATCCGGGAGGCGGTGCTGGAGAGCAACGCCTTCAAGATCTATGTCTGCAACGTGATGACCCAGCCCGGCGAGACCGACGGCTACGGGGCCTACGAGCATGTGAAGGCCCTGGAGGACCATGTGGGCGCACGTTTCCTGGACTACGTCATTGTCAACGACCAGGCGGCCACTCCCGGCCAGCTGGAGCAGTACAAGGCGAAGGGACAGGAACCGGTGACCCCGGACATCGACAAGATCGAGGCCATGGGCATCACCGTGGTCCCCACAAGACTGATCAGCGACCACGATCTGGTACGGCATAACCCCCAGAAACTGGCTCAGGTGATCATGTCCCTGATCTACCGCCTGCGGCTTTTCGGACGGGGCTTCGTCTTCTTCGACTACCTGTTCGTGCGGCAGAGCATGCGGAATCTGCGGAAAAACCTGCCCTTCAAGGGCTGAAGGAAGCCGCGGTCCAATGACCCGGCGGTGTCAATCTGAAATAAAGAAGGGGGCGCGGCTGCGTCCCGGTGAGAATAAATGAAAGGATGGGGAGGCGGCGGTGTCTTTTTCATCTGATGTGAAAAACGAGCTGGCCCGTCTGGAGGGCCAGGAAGTATGCTGTGAGAAAGCGGAGCTTCTGGGCGTGCTGCGCATGAGCGGCGCCATCGTGCTCCGGGGCTTGAAGATGGGGATCCATTTCTCCACGGAGAACGCGGCCCTGGCGCGGCGTGTGCTCCAGGTTCTGAAAAGCAACTACCAGGTGCGGACGCAGGTGGTCATCACCCGTTCCCACCGTCTGAAGAAAAACAACCGGTACCAGGTGGAGGTGCTCCCCTCACCGGCTGTGGCGGAGGCGCTGCGCGAGCTGCAGATCCTGCCCAGCGAGGAGGGGGACAAGAGCAATATCCTGGGGAAGAGCTGCTGCAAGAAGGCCTTCCTCCGGGGCGCGTTCATGGCGGGCGGCTCCATCAGCCGTCCCTCCAGCGACTACCATATGGAGCTGGTGACAGAGAACGAGGCTTTCGCGGCCCTTCTCATGAAGGTGATGCAGGGCTTCGGCCTCAGCGCCAAGATGACCGACCGGAAGAACGACTTCATCGTCTATCTGAAGGACGGCGACCATATCATCACGTTCCTCTCCATCATCGGGGCGCACCAGTCCCTGCTGGAGTTCGAGAACGTGCGCATCATCAAGGACATGCGCAACAATGTGAACCGGATGGTGAACTGCGAGACCGCCAACTTGAACAAGGTGATCCATGCGGCGGTGCTCCAGGTGACCGCCATCAACTATCTGCGGGATGTGAAGGGCTACGACAAGCTGACACCGGTGCTGCGGGAGACCGCGGAACTGCGGCTGGCCCATCCTGACGCCTCCCTCAACGAGCTGGTGGAATTCGCCGGAGGAAGCATCGGCAAATCCGGTCTGAACCACAGACTGAAGAAAATCCAGCAGATCGCGCTGAACGAGGGTATGAGAATCAATGAGGATTATTAAGAGACTGCTGCAGGTCATCCTGCTGCTTCTGATAGTGCTGGCGGGAGCGCTGTTCCTCTTCCGGGAGGATATCCGGGCCGATTACGAGGCCTATAGGAAGACCGCCGTGCCGGCCTTGATGTACCACAGCATCAGCACGGTCCCTCCGCGCTGGAGCAAGGACATGTGCATCGAGCCGGGACTGTTCCGGCAGCAGCTGCAGTATCTGAAGGACCACGGCTACAAGGTGATCACCGCCTCCGAAGCCCGTCGCAGGCTGCTGGCGGGGGAGGATGTGGAGCGCAATATCGTCCTCACCTTCGATGACGGTTACGCCAACAACTACACGGTGGCCTACCCGATGCTGAAAGAATACGGCTTCAAGGGCACTTTCTTCGCCATCGGCAAGAAGGTGGGGGAACCGGGATACATGACCTATCCCCAGATGAAGGAGATGCATTTCAAGGGGAAGATGGAGATCGGCTCCCACAGCATGAGCCACGACCCGCTGGATGTCATCGAGCCGGGGTATCTGCCCTGGGAGATCTACCAGCCCATGAACCTGTTCTCCGACGAGATGAACTTCTATATCCACGGCATCGCCTACCCCAACGGGGCCTATAACGACGCGGTGATCGCGGAGATCCGAAAGTATCCCCGCTTCCACTACGCCTTTTCCGGCAGACCGGGCTGCAATACCCGGGAGATTGTGGAGCGGACCCCCTTCCAGCTGCGGCGGGTAGGGGTCTATGACCGGGGTCACGGCATCGACGACTTCGAGAGCCTGCTGCGGAAGTGCTATATCGAAGGCTACCTGGATTCCAAAGGGTTCCCGGTGGACCGGATCCAGGCGCTCCGTGACAAAGTGGACATGGTGCGGCGGAAACTGGCCAAAGAGGAGCAGCTCTACGGCACCGGCAAGTGACCGCACGATGCGGAAGCGGCCTGACCACAGTCTGCGGAAGCGGATTGGCGGTCGGCGGCGGAAAACGGTGCCTGGAGCCGGAAACGGCATGGACATGGGCTTTTCCCCGGAAACTGAGGATGCATTCCTGTATTTCCACTTGCAATCAGAGTGAAAACAGGATAAAATAAAGTAGAATTTGAGTATGTCGGATGGGAGGTATCATGATGGCTAAACATATTAAGACTGTAAATAAGGCTATGTTGAACAAGACTCTGAGAACCGGTGGCTGCGGCGAGTGCCCGGCTTCCTGCCAGTCTGCTTGCAAAACTTCCTGCACTGTTGGCAACCAGGTTTGCGAACACAGCAAATAATCCAGGAAGAAAAAAGAACGGCGTGTTAAACAGCTCCCTGTTCATTCGGGGAGCTGTTTTCATGTGGCAGCTGATATCTCGGAGCGGCCGGCCATACAGGCGCGGCCCTGATGATATCCCGATCTAGTTTAAGGAAGGCGGATAGAATGGAAAACAAACTGATCCATCGCATGAATGTGAACGGCAATCTGGCGGTACTGGATGTGAACAGCGGCGCTGTGCATCTGATCGACCAGATGGTATATGATATGCTGGGCGTTTTCGACGGTGAGAACGACAGCCAGGTTCTGGAGGCGCTCCAGGACAAATATGACAAAGCGGAGATGGAGGAAGTGCTGGAAGACCTCCACGGACTGAAAGAGCAGGGTCTGCTCTTCTCTCCCGAATTCGACGTTCCCGGCACTTTCGCCGAGGAGCCGATCCTGAAATCCCTGTGCCTGCATGTGGCACATGACTGCAACCTGCGTTGCGGCTACTGCTTCGCCGGTACCGGCGACTTCGGCGGCAAGCGCGAGCTGATGACCGCGGAGACCGGCCGCAAGGCGGTGGACTTCGCTATCGCCGGCAGCAAGCAGCGCCACAATCTGGAAATCGACCTGTTCGGCGGCGAGCCCCTGATGAACTTCGGCGTGGTGAAAGAGATCATCAACTACGCCCGCAAACGGGAGAAGGAAGCCAACAAGAACATCAAACTGACTCTAACCACCAACGGCACCCTGCTGAACGACGAGAACATCAAGTTCCTCAACGACAACCGGGTGATGCTGGTGCTGAGCCTGGACGGCGGCAAGAAGATGCATGACGACATGCGTCCCTTCCCCAACAAGTGCGGCAGCTACGACGCGGCCGTACGCGGCTTCAAGAAAGTCATCGACAGCCGCAAGGGCAGAAACTACTATCTGCGGGGCACCTATACCCATTTCAGCCGCAACTTCGCGGATGAGACCCTGGAGATGCTGAAAGTGGGCCGCCTGATCTCCATGGAGCCCGTAGTGGGCACCACGGAGCCCTACGTGCTCACCGAGGAGGACCTGCCGGTACTGTACAAGGAGTACGACAAGCTGGCAGCGGCTTATCTGGACCTGCGCCACAAAGGCGAGTCCTTCGACTTCTTCCACTTCAACGTGGCTCTGGACAACGGCCCCTGCGTGGCCAAACGTCTGGCAGGCTGCGGCGCCGGCCACGAGTACTATGCCATCACTCCGGAAGGGGACATCTATCCCTGCCACCAGTTTGTGGGCCGTGAGCAGTACAAGATGGGCACCCTGGACACCGGCGTGGAGCGCAAGGACCTGGTGAAGAAGTTCCGCAACACCCACGTGATGACGAAAGACGCCTGCCGCCAGTGCTGGGCGCGCTTCTTCTGTAGCGGCGGCTGCCATGCCAATGCTGACCTGATCAACGGCGACATCACCATCCCTTACGAGTACGGCTGCAAACTCCAGCGGAAACGCCTGGAATGCGCCATCGTCCTCCAGGCCATCCTCACCGACGAGGCCCAGGCCGGCGAGGAGGATCTGCGTCCGGTGATCGACAACTTCAAGTTCCAGGTGGACGGCGAGAAGAAATAATCCGGATTGCAACAGCATAATATTGGTGGAGGACCGTTCCTCCGCCTTCGGACACCCTGTCTCCCTTTAGGGAGGCGGGGTGTTTTTTCATGCCCGGATCCGGGTAGGGGAAGGCCGGAGAATGAACGGATGGGTCCGGGTGCAATCATTTGGATGAGGGTGCCGGATGACAGTTCTTCTTCTGCCACCGGAAATCCACAGTATTTTCACCCCGTGAGAATTGCGCGGCGGTTCCGATTGTGATATTGTATTCATAGATTCCGGATATGAAATGACCTGCCTTTCTTTTAATGAAGAAAGCCCGTGGATATGAGATATAAAGATAATGCGGAAAAGAATGCGTCAAGATGACGAGAAGATAATGCGTGAAGATGACGCAAGGAGGTATGACAATGAGCGGACAGCCTTTGACTGTATCATTCAACTATAGGGAGCGCCTGTGCGTGGAATCCAAACCGGGTCCCGGCACACTGGTGATTTTCGGCGCTTCGGGGGACCTGACCCGGCGGAAACTGCTGCCGGCACTGTATGCGCTGTACAAACGGGAGCTTCTGCCCAAAGATTTCGCCGTGGTGGGAGTGGCCCGCACACCTATGACGGATGAGGAGTTCCGCAAGGAGGCGGAGGAAGCGGTGTCGGACAAGGCCTGTCCTGCCGGCCAAGGCCATGGTGGCTGCAGTCTGGAGGATTTCACCGGGCGGTTTTACTATGTGGCCGGATCCTACGGGGACAAGGAGACCTACGGACGGCTGAAAGAGAAGCTGGCGGAGGTCAGCCGCAAAGAGCGCACACAGGGGAACACGCTGTTCTACCTGGCCATGCCGCCCACGCTGTTCGAGACGATTGTTGCGGGGCTGGACGAAGTGGGACTGCTGGAAGAGGAGGACCGCTGGTCCCGGGTGATCATCGAGAAACCTTTCGGCCATGACCTGGAGAGCGCCATCGCCCTGGACAAGGCGCTGAAGAAGTACCTGAAGGAGTCCCAGACCTACCGTATCGACCATTACATGGGCAAGGAGACGGTGCAGAACATCCTGATGCTCCGTTTCGCCAACGCGATTTTCGAGCCCCTGTGGAACCATACATATATAGAGAAAGTGGAGATCACCGTGGCGGAGGAGCTGGGTGTGGAGAAGCGTGCCGGCTATTACGACAACGCGGGCGCGCTCCGGGACATGTTCCAGAACCACATGATCCAGATGCTGTCGCTGATCGCCATGGAGCCTCCTGCCGTCTTCGAGGCGGACGCTTACCGTGACGAGATCGCCAAGCTGATCTCATCGGTCCGCCCGCTGGAGGAGCAGGATTTCGCGGATATCGCGGTGCGGGGCCAGTATACGGCTTCCGAGGATCCGGACCGGCCGGCCCCCGCTTACCGGGAGGAGGAGGGGATCCGTCCCGCTTCCACCACGGAGACCTATGTGGCGCTGAAACTGTTCATCGACAACTGGCGCTGGCGCGGCGTTCCCTTCTATATGAGGACGGGCAAACGGCTGCCGAAGAAATCCAGTGAGATCGCCATCACCTTCCGGCCCATTCCCCATTCCATCTTCAAGCCTATACGGGCGCGGGACTTCAACCAGAACGTGCTGCTGCTGCGGATGCAGCCGGAGGAGGGCATGGGTCTGTCCATGGAGGTGAAGGCGCCGGGCTCCAAGCTTTGCGTCAACACGTTGCAGATGGACTTCTCCTACAGCGATTTCCTGGGCGGGGAGGATATCCCCGACGCCTACGAGCGGCTGATCCTGGACGGACTGCTGGGGGACCAGACCCTGTTCGTGCGGATTGACGCGGTGAAAGCCGCCTGGAAACTGTTCGACCCGCTGCTGCGGGCCTGGGAGAAGAACCGGGCGGATGTGCCCCTGCGGTTCTACCCGGCGTTCAGCCAGGGACCGGAGGAGGCTGACTCCATCCTGGAAGGAGGGCACAGGGCATGGCGGAAGATCTGAACTGCTATTTTGACGGGGACGGTGTGGCCGCGGCGGTGGCCGACCGTCTGATCGATTTTGCGGAGGACCGCATCCGGAAGACCGGCAGCTGCGTGGTGGCGCTTTCAGGCGGATCCACGCCCAACGCGCTGTTCGCCCTGCTGGCCGAAGAAGACCGGCGGCAGCGGCTGGACTGGAAACATCTCTATTTCCTCTGGGTGGATGAGCGGTATCTGCCGTCAACCGATCCGGAGAACAACTTCCACAAGGCGGAGAAACTGCTTTTCTCCCACGTGAGGACCAACCGGTATCCGGTGCCCACCGGGGAGGATACTGTGGAGGACGCCGCCCGTTTCTACGGGGAGGAGGTCCGCCTGGTGCTGGAGAACTGCGGCAAGAGCGTCGTGGACCTGGCTTTGCTGGGACTGGGGGATGACGGGCATACCGCCTCTCTCTTCCCGGGGTCCGTGGTCCTGCAGGAGCGGGAGCGGTGGATCGCCCCCGTACCTGACGGAAAGAACTGGCAGCGGGTCACCATGACTTTCCCCTGTCTGGCGGAAGCCGGCGAGCTCTGGTTCACCGTGGTGGGAAGCGGGAAACAGACGGCTTTGGAACAGGTGCTCCGGGAAAGACGGGAGCATGAGGGGGAGTCCTGGGAGGAACGGACGGGAAAACTCCTGCCCGGCGCCACGGTCACCGGGAGGATGGTCCGCTGGTTCGTGGACCGGGCCGCCCTGGGACGGGACTGACCGGATACCTTCGTTCCGGCGCATGACGTACGGGGAAATCCGTACAGATCATAGAGGATTTTTCGCGGCAGGTTTTTGAGGGAACCCGCCGCAATTATAAAAAAAGATGAAGACAAAGCGCTGTTTCTCATGGAGGAACAGCGCTTTTTTATGAAAAAAGCGGGCTGGAAAAGGTTGGAAAGATGCGGAAACAGGCGAAGAAAAACCGGGAAAAAGGAAAAAACAGGGCATGAAAAGGGGTGAAAACGGGTATGAAAAGGGGTGAAAACGGGTATGAAACACGCAAAAAACCGCATAAATATGATGAATATGCAAATAAAATGCAGAAAAAACAGGGCCGGAAACCGCTGCTACAGAGCGGTTCCGTTTGCCAACGTAACCGGGTGTTTCTCCAAAAAACCTTGGAAAAGAGTGTTGACAGAGGCCGTTTTAAGTGCTAAGATAAGTCCTGTCGTTAAGAGCGACACACAAGCGGAAAGCACCGTACCAAGCCATTTGCGGCGACGGTCACGGTGAAGAAACTTGAAAAAAGGTCTTGACAACTTCGAAAAGATGTTGTAAGATAAATAAGCTGTCGCAAGACAGAGGAACCTTGAAAACTGAATAACGTACTAGATGAATGTGCGGGTCAAATCTTCGCAAGAAGAGATGACCAAGTCAATCAATAATAGTAAGACAACAAATAAGAAGAGCCGAATCGGCTTTTCCATAAAATAACTTTTATGGAGAGTTTGATCCTGGCTCAGGACGAACGCTGGCGGCGTGCTTAACACATGCA
>CALAZX010000167.1 GCA_937926555.1 uncultured Negativicutes bacterium
TCTGTTCATCTATATGTTATAAGAAAACTATTATAAGATTATAACAAAACTTTGTCCACCTGCTGCAGGTTTCCCGCATCCTCCGCTGTCATGCCGCCGGTGAGCGTGGTCACATGGCTTCCTTTGAATCCTGTCCACTCGCTTCCGTCATTGTTCTCAGTCCGCTGATTGATCCATAAGGCGCCCTTCTCCAGGATGATGTTGGTCTTGCCGTAACGGATATGGGTCGTGGTATCGCCGCCCATCCCGTCGTCTTCCTCCACAGAGTCTTTTTTATAGCCGCTGACACCGCGGAAATCGGAAGCATCGCCGCTCAGCGCCAGGTTGATGGTGCTTCCTTCCCATCCTTCCTCGGGATTGTCATCGTCCCCCCAGCTCTCCTCCTTGGAGCTCAGCGTGTAGATATCTCCGTCCAGATTCACCGGCATGCCGGGATACAGCACCCCACCGTCCTTGTAGTTGACATTGATGACAGCACCGGAATCGGTGGCGTACAGGGAAGCCGTGTTTTTGGCCGCCGGGTTGGTGGAGATTATGATGGGGTTCGCGATGTCAATCACCGAATCCCCGATGGCTTTGATGCCGAAGCTTTCCGTGGTACCGCCGATATCCATCCGCACCGGTGCGTTCACGACAATATGGCTGTTACGGGCGAATGTGGCGATACCATGGGCTTTGCCGCCATCCACCTCCATGTCCACCTGGGCGCCGTTCACCGTCAGCTTCTTCGCTCCGAATCCACCGGCGATATCGATGAACAGACCTTTGTTGAACTGGTTGTCGCCTTTCACCTTGATAGCCAGGTTCCGGCCGCCGTCAACCACGAACTCGCCATTTTTTTTGATGGACACGCCTGCGCTCAAATCCCGTGCGAAGCTGTTGTTTGCCGCATCGGCCGCGATTTCGATACAGTTATCACCGGTGAAGGTGTAACGCTGTCCGTCTTTGATACCGGCCTCGGCATATGCCGGGTCCTCCCCGCCGGTGATCATCTCGGTGTATGTCTGGGCGAACGCTGTCTGCCCCAGCAGGCAGCCTCCCAGCAGTGCCGCCAGCAGTGCGGCTTTTTTCTGATTGTTGATTCTGAAATTCATAAGTACCCTCCTGTTATTCTTTTGACACATGACATTTTCACAAGCTGAATGCGATATTCCGCCTTGCCGTTTCTGCGGTCCGGAAAGTCCGGATCAGTCCGGAACCCGGAAGCGGCAAAAAAAATACAGGTGAAATGCATAGCTGCAGCGCTAAGCCGGAGTATCCTCCAGCTCTGCAGTTATGCATTCCACCTGTTGTCGCAGATTGAAACACGTCCGTGGCGCCCGGGCTCGGTTCCTCGCCGCCTCATCCCTTTGCGAAAGGTATCAGATGAAGCCGCTCCCCACACCGTTGCGAAACAGCTCCGGATTTGCACCGGATTTCCCACCGTCTGTCTTCAGGACAGACCTGATTCAGTTTTCAGCTTTTCCAATGTGAATGTCAACCAAAAAGTGAGCCACTTGCTCACGAATTTTTGAGCCACTCATGCTCATGAAAAAGTGAGCCACCTGCTCACGAATTTTTGAGCCACTTAAGCATTCGTCATCTTCCGTTTGCTGCTGTGCAAACGGTAAGACTGTCCATTCATATTTAAAACACTGGAGTGGTAGGTGAGCCGGTCGACCAATGCGGCAACCAGCGTCTCGCTGGCAAACATCTCCGTCCATTTGGAAAACTCCAGGTTTGTCGTAATCACTGTACTGGCTCTTTCACTCCTTTCGGCAATCACTTTGAACAACATTTCAGATTCTTCCTGGTTGAATCTCGCATAACTTAATTCATCTATGAGCAGCAAGTCTGCTCCGCTCAAAGTTTTTTCCATCTTGCGCAACTGGTAATCATCATGGGCTTCACATAGCTCAGTTGCCAGCGTTGTGGCATTGCAGAAAATGACCTTCCAGCCCAGCAGACAGGCTTTCACTCCAAGGGCTGTCATCAGATGTGTTTTCCCCGTCCCCGGATTACCGATCATCACCAGGTTCTCATGCCTCTTTATGAAATCGCAGCTTGCCAGCTGCTTCACATATTCAGGCCGAACATGTTCCAGCCTTGTGAGATCAAACTCTTCCAGGGTCTTGAGCATGGGAAAGTGCGCTCTCTTCAGCCTGCGTTGCTGCTGTTTTTCCTGACGGGATGCATATTCCCGTTTCATCAACTCGAGCACGAATTCTTCAAGGCTTTGTCCGGGGCGGAATTTTTCCGCTGGTTCACCGACGTCTTTGAAAGTGGGAAGTTTAAGCTGTTTCGCATAGAAACGGAGTGCTTCCTTTACACCTGCGTCCTGCACATATTGCCTCCTTCCTGTAAAAGCTGGTCATACATTGAAAGATCTGTCTGCTGCACTTTTACCGGGTCGGTAAGGATATGCGCTTTCCTGTCGGAAACCATAAATTGCTCTTTGTGCTCCCAAAAAGCGTTCTCTCCGTCGGCAGCACATAGCCGCAGAATCTCAACCAGCTGTTCGCTGCTGAATGCATTGGTCTCCAAGAACTGTAGCAGGGCAGCACTGAGGTTCTGCCGTACCGGTTTTGCTTCCAGGATGCTGCGCGGCTTGTATTCCAGCAACGGCAGATAATGCGCAAGTTTCAGAATCTGCTGGTTTTGCCCATAGTTTCTGGCGTGTTCAGCAATCAGTTCCCCCTTGGCAAAGATCCGAATCTGTTCAGCATAGGCTCGCACCGTGACCTCCTGTCCCACATATTTCACGGGCACAGAATAATCGTTAGCGGCGAATCGGACAACAGAAAAGGGTGTTACTCGGCAGACTGCTGCTCTGCTTGCATCAAAAGGGCTGCCCGGCAGTGGGCAGAGACGTTTCTGGTCTTCCAGGAGCAGATCCTTTACAGGGTTCTCCCGACCAGGGATTTTATGCGTATTCGCATACACCTTGCATTTATCCAGCAGGAGTCTGTTCAATTCGTCCAGCGCATCTACTCTGGGTACAGGGACAAAGACATTCCTGCGGACCCAGCCTACAAGATTCTCCACCAGTCCTTTTTCATTTCCGCTCCGGACATTGCAGAAAACGGTATGGAAGCAATAATGGGCTGCAAATGCTTCATACTTTTCCTGGGCAATGGCTTCTTTGCCACCTTTTTCCTTAACGGCTACCCGGTCATTGTCAAAAATGACCTTAGCAGGGACGCCCCCAAAGAATTCCAGAGCTTTTCTCAATGCTTCAAGTAAAGCTTCCGTATTCTTCCTGCGGAAACAGACCACGAAAGGAGCACAGCTGTAGCAAAGGCGGGCACAAAAGAAATTGACTTTAGTACGCACTCCTTTGAGGTAAACCACAGCTTCACCCCAATCAATCTGCATAGCATCACCTGGAAGGTGAGCCAAAGGGACGAAGGCTTCCTGAAGATTACCACGTAACAGATGAACGCAGCGCCGGACTGTGCTTGCGCCTCCTGTAAATCCAGTTTCTTCTACCAGGCGGTCATAAATCCGCTTGGCTGTGTGGTGCTGCTTCTTATTGGGTTCTTTCGCATCTTCATCCAGACAGCTCTGGATGAATCGAGTCACCTCCTCTGTAATCACTGCAGATGCCCGATGATATTCGCAGCGGATGCCCGGGAGTGCATTTCCTTTGCAATACTTGGCCACAGTATTACGGGAGATATGCATTTCTCTGGCAATCTGGCGGATAGACTTTCCATCGCGAATGTACATCTGGCGAATTTGACCATAATCTTTCATAGTGATGACCATCCTAACATCAATCCCCTTAAAATCAAATTACTGACTCTAGTATAGGGGAACTTGTTTCAGAGTGGCTCACTTTTTCATGAGCATTTAGATCCTAAATGGCTCACTTTTATATTAGCATTCACA
>CALAZX010000168.1 GCA_937926555.1 uncultured Negativicutes bacterium
AGAAAAGTTTTACAGAATTGTAACAGGTCCCGCGGGATCCTATGGTACAATGATTGTATAGTAAAATAATGAGGATTCGGCGCAGCCGAAAAGAAAGGCAGGTTCATCTATGCAACTGGAAAACGTATTGCCCATGGACATCGAGAAGCGCAGCTTCGAAATCATCACTGAAGAACTGGGCCAGATCCGTCTGGACCCTGAGAAAGCGAATATCGTGAAACGTGTGATCCACACTTCCGCGGACTTTGACTACGCCCGCAACCTCCGGTTCTCCGAAGGCGCTGTGGAAGGTGCCCTGGAGGCCCTGAAGAAAGGTGTCACCATCATCACCGACACCAATATGGCCTGCACCGGCATCAACAAAGCCGCACTGAAGAAACTGAACAGCAAAGCGGAATGCTACATGGCGGACGCCGACGTGGCAGCCCGTGCCAAAGAGGCCGGCAGCACCCGCGCCGCAGCCTGCATGGAGAAAGCATGCGAGGTGGAAGGCCCGGTGATCATCGCTGTTGGCAACGCTCCCACCGCACTGGTGCGTCTGGACGAGCTGATCAAAGAAGGGAAGATCAAACCGGTACTGGTTATCGGTGTTCCCGTAGGTTTCGTGAATGTGGTCCAGTCCAAAGAGATCATCATGAAATCCGGCGTGCCCTATATCGTGGCAGTAGGCCGGAAAGGCGGCAGCAACGTGGCTGCGGCCATCTGCAACGCGCTGATGTACTCCCTGACCCGCTGATAGGGATAGGGGAACAAGTCATCCCATACCGGTACAGCTATGCTGTGCCGGTATTTTTATTCATGTAAGCATATTCAAACATCCCGCTTTATGCTATAATATTTATAAGTGTTTCCATTTTTGTGACGGAATCTGTCCCTTTTTCCGGCGACTCTCTACAAAACCGGCGGGGACGGACGAATATGTGATAGGGGTGTCGAGAAATGAATCTGATTACTGTTGACGAGAGCAAATGTATCCGCTGCGGTCTGTGCGTGGCGGACTGTCCCTCCTGCATCCTCACCATGGGTGAGAACGGGCCGGAGTGCAATGTGGACCGCGGCTGCATGAGCTGCGGACACTGCGTGGCCATCTGCCCGGTGGGTGCCATGGACAACAAATACACGCCGCTGGCCGAGCAGGTGCCCGTGCCGGAGGAGAAGCTGACGGAGAAGCAGGCCTACGATTTCCTGCGGAGCCGCCGCAGCGTACGGCTGTTCAAGCCCCAGCCGCCTTCCGAGGAGGACGTGCTGAAGATGCTGGATATCTGCCGCTACGCGCCTACCGCGGGCAATACCCAGGGACTGTACTACACCATCTTCCGGAACCCGGAGCGGATCAAGGCCATCGCCGACGCCACCGCGCTGTGGATGGAGGACGAGATTGAGAAGGGCACCGCCAACAAGCGGTATTTCCGTCCCGTCATCGCCACCTACCGGGAGCGGAACATCGATATCATCGCCCGGAACGCGCCCATGCTGATCTTCATCAGCGCCCGGCGGCTGAACATCACCGGCGTGAGCAACGCGGAGAAGGCCATGGCCTATGCGGAGCTGTTCGCTCCCACCATCGGCCTGGGAACCACCATCGCCGGCTTCATCGAGAGCTGCGGCATTGCCGGCTGGGAGCCGCTGCTGGACCTGGTTGGCGTTCCGCCTAAACACAAGCTGGTAGGCTGCATGATGGTGGGCTATCCCCGTGTGAAATACCACCGGATGCCCGAGCGTCAGCACCTGAAATACGAGTTCAAGGACTGATTTCTACAGGAAAGCGGTTCTGAAGCATAGGAAGAGCCGGTTCTGCAGAAGGCGGATAACCGCCTGCGGAGCGGCCGGCATAGAAACTCATCGCGCAGGAAATTCAGTGAAGAAGTTCATTAGTGAAGAAGCTCATTACGGAAGGAAGAGGGGATTTCCATGAATTACCAGGAACTGATGGAGAAAGCGAGACCCAATCTGGGAGAAGTGTGCAAGGGCTGCCTGGTCTGCAACGGCCGGGCCTGCGGCAACCGGATGCCCGGGCCCGGCGCCAAGGGCGTGGGGGACACCGCCATCCGCAACTACGACAAATGGCGTGACATCCGTGTGAACATGGACACCCTGGTGGAGAACCGGAATCCGGACATCACTCTGGATTTCTTCGGCAGGAAACTGGCCTGTCCGGTGCTGGCCGGCCCTGTGGGAGCGGTGCAGCTCCATTATGGAACGGCTTTCACCGACGTGACCTACAACGATATCCTGGTCTCCGCCTGCGCGGCGGAGGGAATCCTGGCCATGACCGGCGACGGTGCGGACCCCGGCGTGGTGCCTGCGGCCTGTGATGCCATCCGCAAAGCCGGCGGCATGGGCATCCCCACCATCAAACCCTGGAACATCGAGGTGATCCGGGAGAAGATGGAGCTGGCGAAAGCCGCCGGTTCCTTCGCCTGCGCCATGGACATCGACGCGGCGGGACTGCCGTTCCTGAAGAACCTGGAACCTCCCGCAGGCTCCAAATCCGTGGAGGAGATGCGAGAGATCATCGGCCTGGCGGACCGTCCGTTCTTCATCAAGGGGATTATGACCGTCCAGGGCGCCATCAAGGCCCGGGAAGCCGGCGCCGACGGCATCGTGGTGTCCAACCACGGCGGCCGTGTGCTGGACCAGTGCCCCGCCACGGCGGAGGTGCTCCCCGAGATTGTGGATGCGGTGGGCGGTACCATGAAGATCCTGGTGGACGGCGGTATCCGCAGCGGCGTGGACATCTTCAAGGCCCTGGCCCTGGGAGCTGACGCCGTTGTCATCGCCCGGCCCTTCGTCACCGCTGTCTATGGCGGCGGCGCGGAAGGCGTGAAGATCTACGTGGACAAGCTGAAAGGCGAGCTGGAGGACACCATGCGGATGTGCGGCGCCTCCTCCCTGGCGGAGATCCACCGGGGCATGGTTCGCTGTCCCTTCTGAGGCGCCATAAGGGAAATCCGGCACGTGCCGGACAGTCTGATGACAGAAAAAATCCGCTGGAAGCGTTCTGGCGGAAATTTGATAGAAACGGAAAAGCGGAAGCCTGAAAGGGCTGAAGCGTGAAGACCGGAAGAGAAAATCTTCCGGTCTTTTTCTATTGTGCGAAAATTGCCGGAGGGTTTGACGGAAGGAGAACCTTCGTTTACTATTAGGAGTATACTAATAGTAATAAGTTCTGACTTGAAATATATACAGACAGGGTTCGGAGGAGGAGCTTTCATGGGCGTGCTGATTTTCACCAATGTGGAGAAGGAGTGGCAGCGGCTGGAGCAGCTGCGGCGGGAGATGCAGGCGGACGGGTCGCTGGGGAAGGGGCACAGGGCCTTCTTCTTCAGCAGCACCGCCCCCTGGAACGGGGAGATGGCGGCTGCGGTGGCGGAAGCGGACACCGTGCTTTTCTGCTGGCAGGGTCCTCTTTATTTCACTGATTTCAGCACTGCCGCGGTGAAACTGCTGCGGGGCAGCGGGAAGCGGTACTCCTTCTTCTCCACCACCCTGGATGAGGCGGGGGAGACGGAGGGGGTGACCGGAGAACAGCAGGAGCTGGTGCGCCGCTATCTGTTCTGCAGCGGCAGGGAGAACTACCGGAATCTCTGGCTCCGGCTGGAGGACGAGTTCGGCGGTACCGGGAAGGGAATCCGTGGGGAGGAGCCCCGGGAGATCCCCTGGATGGGCCCGGGAGAGATCCCTTCCGTGGAGGAGGCCTGCAGGAACGCCTCCCTCCCTCTTTCCTGCGCCATCCTCTTCTCCCGTGATCTCTGGCTCTGGCAGGAGACGGAATACCTGGAGGCGCTGTGCCACGCCCTGATCGCCAGGGGTGTGCGGCCGGTGCCTGTCTACAGCCTCTGGAGCGCCAACGAGGCGGCGGAGGCGCCGG
>CALAZX010000169.1 GCA_937926555.1 uncultured Negativicutes bacterium
GATACTTCTTTAAATCAATTAATTGTTTATAAACTTAGTAAATAGTATTTAAGATGACGCCGCCTCCATGTTCGCAGGGGACGATGTGGCCCCCGGCAGCACCATGGTCGTGGACATGAACGGACACAGCCTGAGCCTGGAGACGCTGGTACCCCAGAGAGCCGGCGTGAATGTGATCTTCATTGAAGGGAACAAGTCCATCAAGGTGGTCAATGAGGCCAAGAAGGAGATCCATCTGAAAGGCGAGGCCGGTAGCGAATCCGTACGGGCCATCCGTCTGTCAGGCAATGAGAGCAAGCTTGAGCTGGAAGGTCCCGTCTTTGTGGACAGCCTGAAGACCGGCGGCGGTATTATCGGCGGTATCTATACGGTAGGCAAGGATTCCAAAGTCATCGTGGACGGCTCCCTGAGCTTCCACAACATGAAGGCGGAAAAACTGTCCGACAGTGCTGACACCGCAGTGCTGAACACCACCGGTGACGGCAGCATGATTGTGGTGACCGGTCCTGTGGATATCAGCGACACCCAGGGCATCCTGCTCAATGCTCAAAAAACGAACAGCCGTATCGCAGTGGGCGGCGGCACGCTGGACGCCACTTCCGAAGGCGGCTCCAACATCGCCATCTACACCCATGACGGCCAGGCTGACGTGAACGTGCCTGACGCCGATCTGGGCGTGACTTCCCACACTACCGTCATCAAAGGCGATGTGCAGACGGACCCCTATTTCAGCGACAGTGTGATCAATATCGCCCTGACTGACGACCAGTCCAGCTGGACCGGCGGCACCAAGATCGGACCCAACGGCGGCGGCAATGTCCGTTCCGAAGTGAACCTGACCCTGCAGAACGGCGCCACCTGGAATGCCAAGAGCCTGAGCGACCTGACCCGGGACACCGGGGATAAACCGGTGAAATCCATCAACCTGATCACCCTCACCGGCGGCAGTGACGCAGATCACGCTGGTATCATCCGTCCCGACAGCGAGGAGACCCGTCCCATCCAGATTCTGAACTACAGCGGCAACGCCAAAGTGTTCTACACCCATGACGAGGCGGATCCCACCCGGATGAAGGGCAGCGACCTGCGCATCATGAAAGCGGCCGAGAACTCCGGCATCACTCTGGTGACCGACAACACCGGCCTGAACACCGACTCCACCGCCAAAGCGGACAAGGAGAAAGTGGACAGCGCGCTGAACGCCATGGCCAACAAGCTGT
>CALAZX010000170.1 GCA_937926555.1 uncultured Negativicutes bacterium
GCTCCAGCAGGTGCGTAGCGAAGGTATGCCGTCTGGTATGAGGGCTCACATTCTTCTGCAGCGCCAGCTCCTTCACATACTTGTCAAGGATACGGCGGACACTGCGGTCCGTCAGGGGGCCTCCCCTGGCGTTGATGAACACGTAGTGATGCTCCTCCACCCCGTATCTCGCCATCAGCGGCCCCCGGCACTCCCGGAGATAACTCTCCAGCGCCCGGGCGCAGGTGTGGCCCATGGGTACGAGGCGGTCCTTGTTCCCTTTGCCGTGGAGCAGGACGAAAAGGCCGGACAGGTTCATGTCCTCCATTCTCAGGCCCGCCAGTTCCGACACACGGCAACCGGTGGCGTACAGCAGCTCCATCACGGCCTGGTCCCGCTTGCCCAGCGGTTTTCCGTTATCCGGCAGAGTCAGCAGGAAGTTCACTTCCATCTCCTCCAGGAAAACCGGAAGCCGTTTCTCCAGTTTCGGCGTGCGTATCTTGGTGAAGGGATTCACCCCGATGTGTCCCTCCCGCAGCAGAAACTTGTAGAAAGAGCGCAGTGACGAGATTTTCCGGGCCACGGTCCGCCTGGCGTACTTCTTCTTGTTGAGGAAGGCCAGATAGGAGCGGATGTACGGGATCGTCACATCCTTCCAGTCGAAACCGCCGTCCAGTTTTCCGCTCAGAAAAGCGTCAAAATCACCGATGTCCCGATTATAATTCTCCCGGGTCAGGGGGGAACTGTTTTTCTCCACCTGCAGGTAGGTGAGAAAACGGGTCACCCAATCTTGCCTGGCTGTATCGTCTACAATAGCTATCGCCCCCTCCTGGCTGCCGGAATGATTTGCTTGATCAGGTCCACTCCCTAAAAACAATATCTATTCAGTAGGGTATGGATTCTTTACTTATTTTACCATCATTTAGCGAAAAGCGCAAAACTTAATTGTGAAAAAATTGTCAATCTTCGCCAAATCACCCTTGTTTTTCAGAAAAAACCGTCTGAAATCGTTTGTTCAAGCGGTTTCAGACAGTCGAAAAAATTTTTCTCCTTATCTCGGAAATGTTGTCATTTTTTCTTTTTTCAGGTGTTTACCCATCGATAACAGTTCTTGATGGATAGACACCTGTTTTTCTTTCTGTGTTTTCCTTCATCGATTCCGTATAAAAACTCCGGCTTCCCGAAGATTTTTCCCGTCACCGGAAACAGCGTCCTTTTCCGGGATCAGCGGTCGCCGTTGCAGATCTCCGCCACCGGGGCGAAAGCCTCCAGGGCACGGGCGGACAGCTGGGCGTTCCGCTCCTGTTTCTTGCGGACTTTCCGTCCCAGGGGCGGCATCAGTCCGTAGTTCACGTTCATGGGCTGGAATTTCTCCACCAGAGGGTTGCTGATGTAATGGGACAGCGCGCCCATGGCGGTGACTTCCGGGAAGTCCACCGGCTCCAGGCCCTCATAGGCCCGGGCGGCCTGGATGCCCGCCATCAGTCCGGAGGCGGCGGATTCCACATAGCCCTCCACGCCGGTCATCTGGCCGGCGAAATACAGGTTGGGCCGCTCCCGCAGGCTGAAGTCATGGTTCAGCAGCTTGGGGGAGTTGAGGAAGGTGTTCTTGTGCATCACGCCGTAACGCACGAACTCCGCATTCTCCAGGCCGGGGATCATGCCGAAGACACGGCGCTGCTCCGGCCATTTCAGATGAGTCTGGAAGCCCACCAGGTTGTACAGGGTGGCGGCGGCGTTGTCCTGGCGCAGCTGCACCACGGCATAGGCCTCCCGGTCCAGACGGGGGTCCTTCAGCCCCACCGGTTTCAGGGGACCGTACCGCATGGTGTCCTCTCCCCTGCCTGCCATCTCCTCGATGGGCATGCAGCCCTCGAAGACATTCCCTTTCTCGAACTCCTTCACCTCGGCGGTCTCCGCGGCGGTGAGCGCCTCACGGAAAGCCACGTACTCCTCCTTGGTGTAGAAGGGGCAGTTCAGGTAATCCGCATCGCCCTTGTCGTAGCGGGAGGCACGGAAGACCTTGTCGAAATCCAGGGATTCCGCGGTGACGATGGGCGCCGCCGCGTCAAAGAAGAAGAGGTAGTCCGCATGGACCAGGTTCCGGATGGACCGGCTCAGTGCGTCACTGGTCAAAGGGCCGCTGGCGCAGACAACCGTGCCTTCCAGACTCTCCAGGTCCGTCACTTCCTCCTCCACCACGGTGATCAGCGGATGCTCCTTCACCGCTTTGGTGACAGCGGCGGAGAAAGCGTCCCTGTCCACTGCCAGCGCGCCGCCGGCAGGCACCTTGGTGGCGTCGGCGCAGCGCATGATGATGGAGTCCAGCCGGCGCATCTCCTCTTTCAGGAGACCTACGGCGTTCTCCACGTTCCCCGCACGCAGGGAGTTGCTGCAGACCAGCTCGGCGAAGCCGTCGGTCTTGTGGGCCGGGTCGGATTTGCCCGGACGCATCTCGTGCAGGATCACCGGGATATTTCTGGATGCGATCTGCCAGGCGGCCTCACTGCCCGCCAGGCCGGCACCGATCACATGGATGGGCGCCTTGTCTTTCATTGAGGTGTCGGTCATACAAAATCCTCCTGTAAATCAAGATAGGAAAGAGTGGTTCCCCGCCTCTTCCCTATCGTCTTTCTCTGTGCGCACCGTCTTCCGCTCCGCTTCCCCGGGCGCCATTGCCTGCGCTTGCGGGGGACTGCTTACGCCTGGAGCCGGTGCTTCTATGCTTTTTTCTTACTTCCCGGCCTTCTTGGCGGTGGTGGCTTTTTTCGCCGTTGCCGTCTTCTTGGCCGTGGTGGTTTTTTTCGTCGTGGTGGCCTTCTTGGCGGTTGTCGCCTTCTTGGCCGTGGTGGTTTTCTTCGCCGCGGT
>CALAZX010000171.1 GCA_937926555.1 uncultured Negativicutes bacterium
CCCAGGTGTCCCAGGGGAGCAAGAAGAAGATCTGGAAACTGCTGGAGCCCGGCGACCCGCTGCTGCCCGGCAAGGGGATGGGGAAGAACAAGCCCATGCCCTTCAATCTGGAGCTGACTTATCCCAAGGACAAGATTGGACAGTATCATGTCCATGAGGGCAAGGTGCGGCTGCTTTCCGGCGACAAGGAGCTGTCGGAGATTACCGTGCAGGTGATCAACTCCCGGTATAAACCGGAATGAAGTCCGGGTGGAACTCTGCGGGGAAAGCTGCGGATTCCGTGCGGAAAGCATGATTGTGAGAGGAAAAATCCGGCCGTGACGGGATGATTGACTTCCAATGGAAAGTGTGAATGGCGATGGAGGAGCAAAGCCCGTCAACAAGCGGTTTGACAGGACTTTTCTGAACGAAAAATCTAATAAAAATATCGATAGACCGGATAATCCGGTCTATTTTTTGCGGAAAAACGGTCAAATTTCTTGACCCGGGACCGGATAAATGTTATAATCGCCAAGTCATTAAAAAGAAGAATTGCTAGTAGGAAGCTATGGACATATCATAGTTTGAATATCTAGTATAAGTTGCCCGATGATTCCAAGTGCGGAATCCGACAAAATTGCATATGGATGTGGGGAATCCGGTGAGAGTCCGGAGCTGTTCCGCAACTGTAAGGGGAGAAATATCGTAACAGTCCTTCGCAGGGAATGATATTTTCGTGAACTAAGCCAGCGTGCCACTTTGAGGAATTCAATCTTGCGATAACAAGTTGGATGCCAGGTTTTATACCGGACATAGGTGAGACTATGTCTTCTTGAGGTATAATCCGACATCTTCCTGTTGTCGTTTTTTTATTGCCATTTTTGGGCGGAAACAGGAGTTGGGGGTTCCCGGCAGACGTTTCCATCACAGTTCCGGTATTTCCGACCGGATTCCGGCGTGGCTGATTCCGGCCAGCCGGATATATTATTCAGTTTATGTTGTAAAGAAACATAGAGGTAAGACAAAAGGGTTATTTTCAAGTCAGGAGGAGTTTTCATGAACAAGAGACATTTGATGAAAGTTGCGGTGCTGGCCAGTCTGGCGGCCATGACCACCGGAGGGGCCGCATTCGCGGAGGAGGATTTTCTGGCGGAGTACGAGCTGGCGCCGATGATCGTGACGGCCGGCCGCGTACCGCAGAAACTGGTGGACGCCCGTGCTGACATCAGCATGGTTTCCAGACAGGAGATCGAGGACATGCACATGAGCAATGTGGAGGAGGCCCTCCGCACCGTTCCCGGTGTCCAGTTCCTGAATTATGGAGCCAACGGCCTCAATGCAAACCTGAGCGGCGTGCGCATCAACGGCAGCAAGGATATTGTGGTCCTGGTTGACGGCGTCCGTATCAATGACTTCCGTGGCGCCGGCAACGGCGGCTATTTCAATGCCCCGCTGCTGAGCAATATGGATAATATCGAGCGGATCGAAGTGCTCCGTGGCAGTGCGGCCACCATGTACGGCAGCGGTGCCAAGGGCGGCGTCATCAACATCGTCACCCGCAAGATCGCGGGCACCCGCACCACCATCGACCTGTCCACGGGACAGCAGGGCAACGAGAACCACAAGTTCAGCACCATGGGACGCGCCGGCGATGACGGCAAGTTCTCCTACCTGGCGTACCATAACCGCCTGCTCAGCGGCGACATGAAAGCCGGCGACGGGAAAGTATGGCCCGGTCACACCCACACGGAG
>CALAZX010000172.1 GCA_937926555.1 uncultured Negativicutes bacterium
AGCTGAGGTGAAGGCCGCAGCCCCCACCACCGTGGACATCCATGTGGACGCCGACGGCGTGGCCAGGGTGAAGACCGTGACCAATACGGAGAGCACCGCAGCCAAGACCGCGGAGCCCGTGAAGACGGAGAGCCCCGCCAAGACCGGAGAGACCGCCAAGAAAGAGGCGGAGAAGGTTCCGGCGGAGCAGATCGCTGTGGTGGAGATGCAGGTGTACTTCGACGCCGATGCTTTCGACCCGAAGAAACCCTACCTTATCTTCGTACGGGACAAATATTGCGGCGAGCGCATGTTCCGCATCGAACCCGCCACTATCAAATAACGGTAGCGGCACAGGCATGGAGGTGCGGAAAAAACGGCAGCGGCTGTCAGAAACAACGGTTGACAGCGGGGATGACATCTGGTATCCTTGTCACCATTATCCAATCTGATGGCGGCGGCACTATGTGAGAATGAGAGTGTGACCGATAACAGACCATTGGAGGTTGCCATATGATAAAGAGCATGACCGGCTTCGGCCGGGGCAGTTACGAGGAGGAGAACTTCTCCGTCACTATCGAGATAAAGACAGTGAACCACCGGTACAGCGAGGTGGCCATCCGGCTGCCCCATTTCCTGAACCCACTGGAGGACAAGATCCGCAAGACTATCCTGGCCTCCGTGAACCGGGGACGTATCGACGTGTTCATCTCCGCGGACTACAGCAGTGAGGACGCGGTGCGCATCAAAGTGGACAGCGGCCTGGCGCGGGCCTACCATCAGGCCCTGCTGGAAGTGGGGGAGGCCGTGGGCATCGATCATCCGGCGCTCAGCGACCAGTCCGAGATCTACTATCTGGCCCGGTGTCCCCAGGTGATCAGCGCCCGGGAAGGATTGTTCGACGCCGACGCCTACTGGCCGAAGGTGAAAGAGGCCCTGGACGCCGCCGTGAAAGGCCTGGTGTCCATGCGTGAGACCGAAGGCGCTAACATCGAAGGTGATTTCCACAGACGGCTGGACCTGATCGAGGAGAAAGTGGGCCAAATCGAAGCCCGTTCTCCCCAGGTGGTATCCGAATACCAGACCCGTCTCCAGGAGCGGCTCACCGCCCTGCTGGAAGAGAACCAGCTGAAGGTGGAGCCGGAACGGTTGCTGCAGGAAGTGGCGATTTTCGCCGACCGCACCAGCATCACCGAGGAGATTGTACGGCTGAAAAGCCATGTGAAGCAGTTCCGGGAGATTCTCGGAAGCGACCAGCCGGTAGGACGGAAACTGGATTTCCTGATCCAGGAGTTCAACCGGGAAGCCAACACCATCGCCTCCAAGGCCAACGATTTCGAGCTGGCCCGGATCGTGGTGGAGATCAAAGCGGAGATTGAGAAGATCCGCGAGCAGATCCAGAACATCGAATAATCACCGCCGGTCTGTCACGGACCGGGATAACGTTGTATAATAGAAGGAGGCCACCGGCTTGGAAATCAAGTTGATCAACATAGGATTCGGCAATATCGTTGCCGCCAACCGCATCGTCTCAATTATCAGCCCCGAATCGGCGCCTATCAAACGGGTGATTCAGGAAGCAAGGGATAACAGACTGCTCATCGACGCCACCTACGGGAGAAGAACCCGCGCCGTGGTTGTCACCGACAGCGGTCATATCATATTATCCGCGGTGCAGCCGGAGACGGTTGCCAACCGTGTAAACAGTAACGAGGGAGTAGAAGAAGCATGAATGAAGTGAAACATACCGGACCCCAGGGCTTGTTGCTGGTGGTATCCGGCCCCAGCGGAGCCGGCAAAGGTACCATCTGCAAGATTCTGAGAGAAAGACTGCCGGAACTGGCTTATTCCGTTTCGGTGACCACCAGAGCCCCCAGGGAGGG
>CALAZX010000173.1 GCA_937926555.1 uncultured Negativicutes bacterium
CGTTCCTATCCTCACGATACAACCACATAATCACTGCGTTCTCCCCGTTATCCGCGTAATAGTTGGGACGGATCCCCGCGGAACGGAAACCGCATTTCTCGTAGACCCGGATGGCGGATCCATTGCCTTCCCGGACTTCCAGCTGGATGGCCTCCGCCCCCAGCTTCCAGGCCTCCCTGACCAGATTCTCCGTCAGGAGATAACCCAATCCCCGGTTGCGGCAGCTCTTGTGCACCGCCACCCGCATGATCTGGGCCTCCCCGGCCACCAGCCAGAAGCCGGCGAAACCGACCACGGAGGGATCAGCTGCCGGAGAATGCCCTTCAGCATCATTTCCGCCCCCGGCCGCCGGAGCGTTCGCGGCCACTTTCTCCGCCGCTACACCGGTCTCCTCCAGCACATACCAGCTGGCCAGAGGGCTTTTCAGCTCATGCTCCCAGGTGTTCCTGCTCCAGGGGTCGAAAAAAGCCTCCCGATCCAGGGCCTCCAGGGCCGGGATATGGCAGGCTTCTATTTTCCGGAATGTCGTTTGTCCCATAACTCCTCCGCCTCGGATTTCCTGATGTAGTAGGGGCGCAGTCCGAAGATGTCCTCCCCTTCCATGCAGGGCAGGCTCTCGGAAGCCAGTCCCACGGAGGAGGCTTTGGGCAGCCGCACCTGCAGCGGAGCCATCTTCACATTCTCCGGCAGTGTCAGCCGGCCGCTCTGGATCTGCCGGTCCAGTTTGCCGCATTCACCCATGAGCAGCACCGGGCCCTCATAGGCCGCCAGCCGCTCCATCAGGTCGGCGGGAGCCAGCATCTCCACGTCCCGGAACGTCTCCAGCTCCTCCCCGTGCCAGCGGTAGCCGGCGGCGTAGAAGTTGCCTTTCTGGGCGTCCAGCATGGGCACCAGGAGAACTCCCTCCACCGGGATGTTCCAGGCCATGGCCTCCAGGGTGTTCACCCCGCAGACGCCGCATTTCCAGGCGTAGGCCGCCGCCTCCGCGGTGGCCAGGCCGATCCGCAGTCCCGTGAAGGAGCCGGGGCCGATGCTCACGGCGATCCGGTCCACTTTCTCCCGGCCGATGCCGGTACGGGTCTTCAGCTGGTCCAGCTGGGGCAGCAGCCCCTCGGAGTGGGTCATGCCCATGGCCACGTCATACTCGGCCAGGACCTTCCCGTCCTCCACCAGGCTCACGGAACAGACTTTAGTTGCTGTGTCCAGCGCCAGTGTCAACATATCTCAGCACATCCTCACATAATTGTTCATAACGGGGTCCCAATGGCATCAGCTCCACCTCGCGCCCTTCCGGGTGGATGGTGAGGGTGATGTGGAGGTATTCCGGCGGCAGTTCGGACGTGAAAAGGTCCGCCCACTCCACCAGGGTCACTCCCGGTCCTCCTGCATACTCGTAAAAACCGATATCCGCCAGCTCCTCGGGGGAATTCAGCCGGTACAGATCGAAATGGCGCACCTCCATGACCTCGCCGCCATAGATGTTCATGATGGCGAAGGTGGGGCTCACCACATCCTCCCGGGGCACGCCCAGGGACGTGGCCACGCCCTGGCTCAGCAGGGTCTTCCCCGCGCCCAGGTCACCGCTCAGGCAGTACACGTCTTCGCTTTCCGCCAGTTTTCCCAAAAGCCGTCCCAGGGCCTCCGTAGCCGCCGCCTCCTGGCAGATGACCCGGATTCCCTCCCGGCTGTTACCGTTCTTATAGCTAATACCGCTCAAATCCAGATCCATGCATAAAGGCACGGGTCCGGGGTCCGGGGTGTTGCCGGACTGTCCGCTGTTTTTACACGAGTGTGTGTCCATTGTTCCTCTCCTTGTTTTTCACTTACATATACTTGTTTCTCACTTGCAGCCGCCCGTTCTCTCAACGGCCGGTCACAATCAATACATCTGTGCCCGCTCTCAGTGTTTCAGGATATCCGGATTCCGCGTGATGGGATCCAGCATGTCCATGTGTCCCAGGGTGTCCAGGGGCTTGCCCTCCACCAGGAACTTCACTTTGGTGATATCCTTGTTGTCCGTCAGCGAGCAGACGACGGCGTTCACCATCATCCGTTCATTATACGACCCCTGCCCTCTTTTGGCAAAGGCTTTGTTGAAATCGACATAGGCCACGCCCTTCTCCACTTTCACGCCCAGCACCTTGGTCCCTTCCGGGAACAGGTTCACGGCGTTCTTGCTGTCGGCGGGCTTCGTGGTGATCATGGCGTTCAGTGCGGCCACTTCCCGGTTCTCCCCTTCCGGAGCGTCGTAGATGGCGGTCTCCGGGATCAGGTACTCCTCGCCGGAAGCCGGCGCGCGGTACACGGTGTATTTCTCGCCTTTCACCTGCTGCCCGGCGGAGGGAGGCGTGTCCGTGCCGCCCTTGGACTTGCCGCCATCCGGGGCGCACCCGGCGATAGCCAGCATGAACACTGCCAGAATCACTGCGATTGTCTTCTTGAACATATTATACAGCCTCCAAGCTATTATTTGAAATATTCCACGATACCGTCACAGATGCCCTGGGCGATTTTCTTCTGGAACCAGACGGAATTCAGCAGCTTCTCCTCCTCGGGGTTGCTGATGAAGCCGATCTCAGTGAGAATCGCCGGGATGAAAGAACGTTTCACCACATAGAAGTTGGCCTGGCGCACGCCGAAGTCCGGAATGTCCACACTGTCCAGCATATGGTCCTGGACAGCCTTGGCCAGCTTGTAGTCGTTGTTTGTCTTGGGATAGTAGTAGGTGGCCAGTCCCGCCACGCTGCGGTTGTTGTTGGCGTTGTGGTGGATACTGATGAACATATCCGCATGGCTCTTCGTGGCCACGTCCACACGGGCCTGCAGCTCCTCGCTGTCGGTGGCGCCGGGGCTGCTCACATCCACGTCCGTCTCACGGGTCATGGTGACCTTGGCGCCCTGCTCCTCCAGATACTGCTTCAGGAAGCGGGCGATACGGATGGTGGAGTCTTTCTCCTTGGTGCCGTTGAGTCCGATGGCACC
>CALAZX010000174.1 GCA_937926555.1 uncultured Negativicutes bacterium
TTTTCCCTGGAGGGATTCCCATGCTGGAACATTTCGTAGTAGCCATACAGGCGGTCATCCCCCTGTTCATACTGATACTGGTCGGCGTTTTCATCCGCTGGCGGAAAATGCTGGACGACACGGAGCTGAGACACGTGAACCGGATGGTTTTCACCGTGTTCTTCTTCTGCATGATGTTCTACAACCTGTACAGCACCGACCCCGCCACCGCCTTCCGGCCCCGGCTGATTCTCTTCGCCCTGGGGTCCCTGAGCCTGGTGGCCATCGTCAGCGCCGTCATCGTCTGCCGGATCGAGCTCTCCAACCGGAGCCGTGGCGCCATGATCCAGGCCATCTACCGCAGCAACTTCGTCCTCATGGGCATCCCCATGGTGGAGAACATCTTCGGCCCCGAGGCCCTGGCGGTCCCCAGCATGATGATCGCCGCCATCATCCCCTTCTACAACATCGTCTCCGTCTTCATCCTGGAGACCTTCCGGGGAGAGGGCGCCTTCCATCTGCGCAAGACCCTCATCGGCGTGCTGAAGAACCCCATGATCCTGGGCGGCATCCTGGGCGCCCTGTTCTATTTCCTGCAGATCCATGTGCCGGACTTCGTGCTGAAACCTGTAGCCCAGATCAGCCGCTGCACCTCGCCGGTGGCGCTGATCATCCTGGGAGCGTCCTTCAAGCTGGACACCCTGGTCCGGGAGAAGCGGAACCTGGTGCTAGTGGTTGTCTCCCGCCTGCTGCTGGTGCCCGGCATCGTCCTGGGAGCGGCGTACTGGCTGGGCTTCCGTGGTCTGGACTTCGTGGCCCTGATCAGCATCTTCGCCACCCCCTGCGCCGTGGCCTCCTTCGTCATGGCCCAGCAGATGGACAGCGACGCCGAGCTGGCGGGCAACGCCGTCGTCATGACTTCCGCCCTCTCCTGCGTCACCCTGTTCTGCTGGATCGTCTTCTTCCGGGTGCTGGGCGTCTTCTGAATCCGGAAAAATCCGGTCTCCCCGACAGAATAGTGGAAATTATCCGCCGCGGGATGGAAAAGATTCTCAATCCACGCATAATTATGTGCGGAAAGCTTGCAAAAATGCCGTTTTTAGGATATAATTGCATTAGTTTTCAACTGCGGGTGTAGCTTAATGGTAAAGCCCTTGCTTCCCAAGCAAGTCACGTGGGTTCGATTCCCATCATCCGCTCCAATTGGACATTATGCCCTTCCCTATGCACAAATAAGGTGGAAGGGCTTTTTTCATGCCTTTTCCTCCTTTTATACGGACAACTGCTTTTACATTCCGTCCAAAAACTGTTATTATTAAGACAAACAATATTATGAGAATCAGAGGTGAAAGAATGAACAGATTGCGTGAACTTCGTGAAAAAGCCCATCTGAGACAGAGTGAGCTCGCGAATATCATCGGCATCTCCCAGGGAACGCTCAGCACCTGGGAAACCGGACGCGGCGGCATCGATGACGCCAAGAAACTCAAACTGGCCCGGTATTTCCAGGTCTCCGTATCCTATCTGCTCGGCTGGGACAAGCTCCAGGAGCCCCTGAACAACTATGCGAATATGCCTGACGAGAACGAAAAGGAATCCTCGGAGGCCCTCACGGTATATCAGGGTTCCGACACGCCGGCGCTGGAATACCTGGACGGCTACGTGGCTGTGAAACGCAGACTCCCCGGAAAAATCGAGGCGTTTTGCTGCAAAGACGACAGCATGGAAGGTCTGGGCATCTCCAGGGGTGACACGGCCGTTGTCCGCCTCCGGAAAAAGATCGCCGATGGCCAGCTGGCAGTAGTGGACATCGACGGAGATGGCAAAATAATGCGGATTGTCCATCACTTCAATGATGGCATCCTCCTCACAGCCGCCAACCCGGAATTCCCTCCCCTTATCTTCACGGGTGAAGATGTGAAGAAGGTGGATATGGTGGGCCGGGTGATGGAGGTCAGAAAGAGATTCTAGGATAATCTCTCCCTACCGATAACAATCTTATCTGCCCCGCAGAGGACAGATGGGTGAAAAT
>CALAZX010000175.1 GCA_937926555.1 uncultured Negativicutes bacterium
TAGTGCGATTATAAAGCCGTGAATTATGTGCACATATATTACGTACTACCACTATTGATTGAATCCAGGAAGACAGCATATTCCGCGAAGGATAAACCAACTTGTTTTTTTCTGAAATATAACCATATTGTTTAACTAAAAACGATAGTGCACTTTCTTCACCGCTCTTCAAATTTTTTATAATTTTTGACAACGTTCCAAAAGAAAGCACTTCAATGGCCGCCCAAACAGGTATCTCCCCTTCGTGATTTGAAAAATTATGAGCAATAAAAACATCCTTCGATCTGGAAATTTCAGAGCAAATAGCGGCCATATTGATCCAATATAATTTTTTATCTTTAAACACAGATGTATCGTGCAAAATCAACGGATCCTTGTGAACCAGTAATGATTCAATCAGTCGAGCTCTCAACGCAACTTCTATTTTAGAAATCATCGAGAATAAAATTGTTGCAAGCTCTTGGTCGAATCGATACAAATTCAAAACACTTTCAAAAGTGGTTCCATCCGCATATTTTTTCCCAATTTTATCATATCGATCAAAGACATATCCGCGACATATCCGCGCAACCGATAGTAACCAATCGTTTGCAAAGCTCGTCTCACTGATTTCATTGAATCTATTTGCATACCTGCATCTATATAGGTCTTTATCTGCTCTTCTATTGACAATATCTTTTTAGGGTACTTCCTCATCAGGCACCTCTTTCAGAATAAAAAAAAGTCCCGCCGGGTTGCGCATGAAAAATCAGAGGCGTGGCGGGTTCTGTTGTTATCCATTATATCTTTCCAGGAATTTTTGTCAAGCTTCAAGCACACTTTTCCACTTTTATGAGCATATGAAGCCTTTTGGTACACAAAGTGTACCAAAAGGCTTCATATGCTGTCAATCCCCATTTTTTATCATAAGAATCAACTTTCTTCTAAGTCAGCCCTCTGCAATTCTCTCCCACTAAAGAATAGTTTTGTGCTATAATATATAGAGATAAAATGTTTTCTGAATCCGATACAGTGGGTTAACAGCGTCTTTTACAGACCTCTTCTCCCCTGTCCAGAAGCATCCATATATATCAGGTGCGGAAGCGCTGAGAGCGCCGCCGGTCTGCGGATTGCAGCCTGCTCCACTCCTTTCGGGGAAACTGCGGAGTACGGCCAGCCCCATCCTTTACGGCGGCTTCTGCGGCACACGTCCCCACCACCAACACCATAAATCAGACAAATCGACAGGAGGCTTGTTTATGAACGAAAAAGCAATGTACAAAATCTCTTACGGCCTGTTCATCCTCACCACCACGGAAAGCGGCCATGACTGCGGCTGTGTCATCAACACCGCCATGCAGGTGACGTCCCAGCCCAACCAGATCAGCATCGCCGTGAACAAGATGAACCACACCCACGACATGATCCTGAAATCCGGCAAGTTCAATGTGTCTACCCTCAGCGAGGAGGCGGACTTCGACATCTTCAAGCATTTCGGCTTCCAGTGCGGACGTGACGTGGACAAATTCGCCGGCTACGCCGACTTCAAACGGGCGGAGAACGGCATCCCCTACATCACGAAAGGGACCAACTCCTTCATCTCCGCGGAAGTGGTGCAGACAGTGGACCTGGGCACCCATACCCTGTTCATCGGCAAAGTGACGGACATGGATGTGCTGAACAGTGTCCCTTCCGCCACTTACGACTACTACCATGCCCATATCAAACCGAAACCGGAGAAAGTGGCGGCTCCCGCGGGCAAGACCCTGTGGCGCTGCGGCATCTGCGGTTACATCTATGAAGGCGAGGAGCTTCCCGCCGATTTCATCTGTCCCATCTGTAAACATGACGCCTCGGTATTTGTTAAGGTTGTGAATGAATGACTCCGTTTTTACTCGCGATATCCCTCATATTGATTCTCTGTGTGGCCAGCAACAAGATGTTCGGCCGCATCGGCGTCCCCATGCTGCTGATCTACATTCTCCTGGGAATGTGCTTCGGTGCTGACGGGATTGTCAAGATTCCCTTCAAGAACCTGGATCTGGCGGAGGACCTCTGCGCCCTCGGCCTGATCTTCATCATGCTCTACGGCGGCTTCGGCACCAAGTGGAGCTCCGCCCGCCCGGTGGCTGTGAAAGCGATCCTGCTCTCCTCCCTGGGCACCATCCTGACGGCCTGCTTCGTAGGCGCCTTCACCCATTATGTGGTGGGCTTCGCGCCCCTGGAGAGCTTCCTCATCGGCAGTGTGATCAGCTCCACCGACGCGGCCTCCGTCTTCTACATTCTCCGGTCCCACCGGCTGAACCTGAAGTACAACACCGCCTCCCTGCTGGAGGTGGAGAGCGGCTCCAACGACCCCACGGCCTACATGCTGACCATCGTGACCCTGTCCCTCATGAGCGGGCAGAACACCCCGGGCCTGTTCACCATGCTGATTCTGAAGCAGGTGGTGCTTGGCGTGGCCTTCGGTTTCGGCATCGCGGCCCTGACCCGGTTCTTCCTGAAGCACTATCCCATCAAGCTGTCCGGCATCAACGGTAGCTTCATGGTGGCGGTGGCGCTGCTGGCCTATGCTGCGCCGGAGATGCTGGGCGGCAACGGCTACCTCAGCGTCTATATCACCGGTATCGTGCTGGGCAACAGCCGCATCAACAACAAGCAGGAGCTGGTGCATTTCTTCGACGGCATCACCGGTCTCATGCAGATGCTGCTGTTCTTCCTGCTGGGACTGCTCTGCATCCCTTCCCAGATGACCGCCATCGCCCTGCCGGCGGCGGCTATCGCCCTGTTTCTCACCTTCGTGGGACGTCCCCTGGCTGTGTTCATGATCCTGCAGCCGCTGAAATCCCCCTGGAACAAACAGGTGCTGGTGAGCTGGGCGGGCATGCGAGGCGCGGCCTCCATCGTATTCGCCATCTTCGCGGTGATGCATACGGCGGCCCCCAGCCACGACATCTTCCACATGGTCTTTTTCATCGTCCTCTTCTCCATTCTGCTGCAGGGCTCCCTGCTGCCGGTGCTGGCCCGGAGACTGGACATGATTGACGACAATGCGGACGTGCGCAAGACCTTCACCGACTATATCGACGAGACCCCGGTGCAGTTCCTGCAGTTCCCCATCCCCGAGGACCATCCCTGGAACGGCATGGCCGTGAAGAACATCGCCCTGCCGCCCCGTTCCCTGATTGTCATGCTGAAGCGTGGCCTCACCCGCACCGTCCCCAACGGCGACACCGTGCTGGAGGCGGGGGATACCCTGATCCTCAGTGGCCTGGCCATCAACCAGGAGGACAACCTGAAGCTGTACGAGCGCACCATGGAGAAAGGCAGCGAATGGATCAACCGGCCTATCGCCCAGATCGACCTGATCCAGGAGTTCGTCATCCTCATCAAACGTGCCAACAACATCATCATCCCCCACGGGGACACCGTGATCCAGGAGGACGATGTGCTGGTGCTCTCGGACAAACTGGAATAAACATACTGTTTCCGCTTATGATAATCAACCGGCGGAAACCCGATATCAAGCCCTGTGCCATCACGGCACGGGGCTTTTTTATCTCCTGGCAATCCACCGCCTTTCAATGTATAATATAGATAAGTAAGTAGCGGGCAAGTTGAACAGTTTCAGATTCACAGTTGGATGTCACATTCGTATTGTGCAAAGGAGCGATTCACATGACCACAGAGAAAAAATACACACCGGAAGAGATCGAGGCCATCGCGGAGAAAGTCTCCAAAGAGGCCATGGAGCATTTCAAACACGGACTGAACTGCAGCGAGAGCGTTTTCAAGGCGTTTCTTGACGCAGGCATCTCCGACTTCCCGCCGGAGACCGTGGCCCTGGTATCGGGCATGGGCGGCGGCATGGGCGGCACCGGCAACACCTGCGGCGCCGTGAATGCGGGCATGCTGGTGATCAGCGCCATGAAAGGACGCAAG
>CALAZX010000176.1 GCA_937926555.1 uncultured Negativicutes bacterium
CATCTTTTAAAAACTTTTGCAGTTTTTCGCCTTTAGTACTATAATATTAACTTAAGGCAATATCTTGTAATCAATCAAAAACGATGCAGTATACATTTTTTAAGGAGTGGAAGACATGAGTGATATTCGAGTTCGTTTCGCACCCAGCCCGACTGGGTATCTGCACATCGGTGGTGCCCGTACGGCACTGTTCAACTGGCTCTTCGCCAGAAAGAACGAAGGCAAGCTGGTTCTCCGTATTGAAGATACGGACCAGGCACGTCTGAAAGAGGATTCCGTAAGCCAGATCATCACCAGCCTGAAATGGCTGGGCCTGGACTGGGACGAAGGCCCGGAAGTGGGCGGGGATTGCGGTCCCTACTACCAGTCCGAGCGTCTGGACATCTACAATAAATACGTGCAGCAGCTGCTGGACGAGGGCAAGGCATACTACTGCTTCTGCACCCCGGAAGACCTGGAGGCTCAGCGTGAGATCCAGCGCAAGAACAAGCAGCCGTTCCGTTACGCCCGCACCTGCCGCGACCTGTCCAAAGAGGAAGTGGAGCGCAGAATCGCAGCCGGCGAACCGCATTCCATCCGTATCAAGATCCCCACGGAAGGCCGTCTGACTGTTCCCGACATCATCCATGGTGATGTTGATTTCGACCTGACCCAGTTCGACGATTTCGTAATCGTGAAGAGCAACGGTATCCCCACCTACAACTTCGCCGTTGTGGTGGACGACCATCTGATGGGCATGACCCATGTGCTCCGCGCCGAGGAGCATCTCTCCAACACTCCGAAACAGATCCTGATCTACCAGGCTCTGGGCTTCGAGGCACCGAAATTCGGCCATATGTCCATGATTCTGGCTCCGGACCGCAGCAAGCTGTCCAAACGCCATGGCGCCACCTCCGTGGAGGAGTTCCGCGACCAGGGCTACCTGCCTGAGGCGATCATCAACTACCTGACCCTGCTGGGCTGGTCTCCGGAAGACGAGCAGGAGATCATCAGCATGCAGGAGACCGTGGACCAGTTCGACATGGCCAAGATGTCCCGCAAAGCCGCTGTATACGACACCAAGAAACTGACCTGGATCAACGGCCAGTACCTGAACTCCCTGCCGCTGGAGCGGATTGTGGAGGAATGCCGTCCCTTCTTCGTGAAGAACGGCCTGATGGAGGATTCCTGGTTCGAGAACGCCGACAACATGGCTTATTTCACCAAACTGGTGGAAGTGGTACGTGTCCGCGTGAAGACCCTCCAGGAAGTGGTGGACGCATCCACCTATTTCTTCCAGCCTGTAGCTGAATATGACGAGAAAGGCCTGCGCAAGCACTTCAAACCGGAAGGCCTGGAACTGCTGCAGCACTGCCATGACCGTATCGCCGCTGAACCGGCGGAGAAATTCAACCTGACCGACCTGGAGACCCTGTACAACGATCTGGCTGCCGAGCACGGCGTAGGTCTGGGCAAGGCCATCCATCCCACCCGTCTGGCCCTCACCGGCCGCACCGTAAGCCCCGGACTGTTTGATGTCATGGTGCTGCTGGGCCGTGATGAATGCCTGAAACGGATGGAGAAAGCACTGGAGTTCGGCAAGACCCTGGAGCAGGCGTAAGCCGCCGGAGGTCTGACTGAAGGACAGAAATCCCCCTGTGGGAAAGGAGCATCCATGCGCCGTATTTTCTATCTGCTGATGACGCTGCTTCTGCTGTGCGCTCCGGCGTGGGCCGACCAGCCCACCACGGTGCTGACCCGGCAGGTGGCGGAATCATCCAAGACCATCGATATCCCCGTCATCGACGGGGCCAACAACGAAGTGTTCCAGACCAACGCCAACAGCCTGCTTGCCAGGACGGCGGAGGATCTGGCGAAAAAACTGGGGAAAGACGCCCATGTCACCTACCAGGTGGGGCTGAACCGTCCCAGCCTGGTCAGTGTGCTCTTCATCGGCACCAATGGCGGCAAACGCTATGAGAAGGCGCTGAATGTGGACCTGACCTCCGGACAGGAGTTCGGGCTGGACGACTTCTTCTTCTCCGGCGAGCAGCGCGACGCGGTGTTGGGCCGGGAAGGCAAGGACTACCGCAGCGTCTACTTCACCGATGACGGCATCTACACCAGTGCCAGGGAAGGGGAGCCCTACAACCGGTTCCATTCCTACGGCGCCCTGATGCCCATCATGCGGATGGGGGACGCCGGCCGTCTGGTCACCGTCTGGAAACTGACGGAGGCCTGCGCCGATACGGTGTTCACCGTTCCCGCCGGCAGTCTCTTCGCCATGAAGCTGGCCGCCAACCCCACCACGGGGAACCAGTGGATCCCCACCATCACCGGCGGGCCCAAGGACGGCCTCTTCAAGACCGGTAGCGTCTTCACTCTCCCCGGCAACGCGCCCCGGGAGCAGATCGGCGCCCCGGGCACGGAGATCCAGTTCTATACGGCACAGATTCCCGGTACCTACCAGGTGCGTCTGAACTACCAGAAACCCTGGGACAAACTGGGAGGATTCCGTTATTTCTCCTTCACCGTCGTGGTGAAATAAATGCAACTGATGGCAGCATCTTCCTGCGGGAGGATGCTGCTTTACTTTTTGGGGAAAACAATGATAAAATAATA
>CALAZX010000177.1 GCA_937926555.1 uncultured Negativicutes bacterium
GCCGTTCACGTCGGTGTAGATCTCGGCGGTGGCGGCATCATTGACGGCTCCCCGCGCGGCGGCGGTGGTATCGCTGCCGCCCCGTCCCAGGGTGCTCAGCTGGCCGGTCTCCTCAGTGACTCCCTGGAAACCGCAGACAACGGGGATGACGCCCTGTTCCAGCAGTTTCAGCAGGGCGTCCGTGTCAATCCGCCGGATCTTGGCCATGCCGTGTCTCTCATCGGTACAGATGCCGGCCTGTCCGCCGGTGAGGGCGCAGGCTTCCAGCCCGTCCCGCTGCATCTCCGCGGCCATGACGCTGGCGGAGATCATCTCCCCGCAGCACATGATCATGTCCAGCTCGTGGGCGGCCACCGCCGGATTGACGGTCTTCAGCACGCCGATCAGGGTGTCTGTGGCGTAGGGCTGCCCTTTGCGACCCATGGCGGAGACAACCACCACCGGAGCGTATCCGTCCTCCAGGGCTTTCTTCACTTTTCCGATGGCGGCGCAGCGGGTTTCCGCCGTGGCGACGGACGTCCCGCCGAATTTCTGTACCAGTATTTTCATAGATGAACCTCTAATTATTGATGGGATTTCGCGCAGCCCCTGAAGGCCGCGCAAGTGATGTTGCCGGACAGCTTCCGCCGTCCGTTGCCACCCGCCGCTCACAGGCAGAACCTGTGGGGTCCGGGTGACCTGCCGGTATTATTTTTACACGTTTTCCGTCACGGATACCAGCGGTCCGCGGTGATTTTCACTGTTTCTTCTCAATCCAGCCGTTCTTTATCATGGTCTCGGCGATCTGCAGGGTGTTCAGCGCGGCGCCCTTGCGGATCTGGTCGCCCACCACCCAGAAGTTGAAGGTGTTGGGATTGGAGAAATCGCGGCGCAGGCGGCCCACATAGCAGTCATCCTGCCCGGAGGTCTCCAGGGGCATGGGATACACCTGCTCCTGGGGGTCGTCCATGAGCTGCAGGCCCGGGAACTTGCGGATGGCTTCCCGCATGGCTTCCAGGTCCAGGTCCTTCTCGAATTCCACGTTCACGGACTCGGAGTGGCTGCGGAATACCGGCACACGTACCGTGGTGGCGGTGATGCGCATCTCCGGGTCCTCCATGATTTTCCGGGTCTCGTCGATCATCTTCATCTCCTCTTTGGAGTAGAGATTCTCTTTGAACACGTCGATCTGGGGAATCAGGTTGAAAGCGATGGGATAGTGCTTCTCCAGGCTGGCGGAGGGCAGGATCTTCGGCTCCATGGGGCGGTCCTCCAGGTAAGCCCGGGTCTCGTCCAGCAGCTCGTCGATGCCTTCCTTGCCGGCACCGCTGACAGCCTGGTAGGTGGATACGACCACACGTTTGATTTTCGCCAGGTCATGCAGGGGTTTCAGCGCCATCACCATGATGATGGTGGAGCAGTTGGGGTTGGCGATGATGCCTTTGTGGCGCAGGATGGCCTCCGGGTTGATCTCGGGCACAACCAGGGGCACTTCCGGGTCCATCCGGAAGGTGCTGGAGTTGTCGATGACCACAGCCCCGGCCTTCACCGCATGAGGTGCGAAGAACTTGGACACGCTGCCGCCGGCGAAGAGGGCGATGTCAATCCCCTCGAAGGAATGCTCCGTGGCCTCCTCCACCGTATAGGTCTTGCCCATGAAGTCGATCTTGGTACCGGCGCTTCTGGCGGATGCCAGCAGACGCAGTTCAGCAAAAGGGAAATTCCGTTCTTCCATGAGCTGCAGGAATTCCGTTCCCACCGCTCCCGTCGCACCTAAAATAGCCACATTGTATTTTTTCATGAATACAGCCCCTCTCCGTTATCCTGCCGTCCTTCTCCGGGACGGCTCTCTTGCTTTATCCATACCGCGGGGAGCCGCGGTCCAAACCTGTGTCAGCCGCCTGTCCCCATGATCCGCCGGAAAATCCTCCGGTGGCCGGGACCTGCGGGAATAAGGAAAATCAGTCCAGGATGCGGTCCAGTCCGTATACCAGACCTTCACGCTCCATGATCTTGCGGCAGCCCATGACCACGCCGGGCATATAGCACTCGCGGCTCACCGGGTCGCTGATGATCTTCAGGGTCTCGCCCTGGCTTCCGAACACCACTTCCTGGGATGCCACATAGCCGGGCAGACGCAGGCTGTGGATCTTCATGCCTTCGAAATCGCCGCCGCGGGAACCCGGGATGGTCTCCTTCTCTTCCGGATGTCCCTGCTTGTGGGCCTTTCTCACCTCGGCGATTTTCTGTGCCGTGAGGATAGCCGTGCCGCTGGGCGCGTCCAGTTTCTTGTCATGATGCTTCTCGATGATCTCCACATCGTCGAAGTACTTCGCGGCCTCTGCCGCCAGTTTGATCATCACTACGGCTCCCAGCGCGAAGTTCGGTGCGATGAGCGCCGCCGTATTGTTCTCCTTGCAGAGCTTCTCCACTTCGTCCAGGCGGTCCTGGGTGAATCCTGTGGTACCCACCACCGCCCGCACGCCCTTTTTCAGGATCAGGCGCATGGAATCCATCACCACGTCGGGACGGGTGAAATCAACCACCACGTCGGGAGTGGCAGCCTCCAGCGCTTCCGCCAGATCCGTGAACAGGGGACAGGTGCTTCCGTCAGCCAGCTGCAGGCAATCCTTCTTGCCGTTCAAGTCCACGCCGCCGGTCAGTTCCAGTCCTTCCGCGGCCTGCACCGCCTCTACCACCTGGGTTCCCATACGGCCCAGGGCTCCGTTTACCAATACTCTGATCATCCGATAACCTCTTTTCTTCCATTCTGCGTTGCCGGTCCCCGTCCACCGGAGACCATTATGACTCAATTATACTATATCTTGGGCTATTCCACAAAGAAAACCGCATAAAATAACGGATTTTCAGCGTCTCTCCGGAAAAAACTCCTCAAAATGGGGACCAGCCGGAAGAAACACGGGGAAAATGCGCGGAAAAGCGCCGGAAAATCCGCACAACACCTTCATCAAAAAAAGGGAGGGACAGCGCCCTCCCCGGAATCAGCAGATCCGCGGCAGCCCCTCGCCCCGGAGGGGAAGCAGTTTCCGCCTGCTGCCCAGCGTGGTCACCAGCACCGCGCCGGTTCCTTCCGTGACGCTGCCCACAATCGCCGCGTCATGTCCCATGGGATGGCGGCGGACAATCTCCAGAGCCCGTTCCGCCTCACTGCCGGGAACTGCGATCAGCAGCTTGCCCTCATTGCCCATGGTCAGCGGGTCCAGTCCCAGGATGCCGCTGAGCCCCCGGACACCGTCACTGACAGGAAGATTCTCCTGCCACACCTCCACGCCGCAGCGGGAAGCGCCAGACAGCTCATTGACCATGGTGGCCAGGCCGCCCCGGGTGATGTCCCGGATGGTGTGCACCTCCACGCCGCTCTCCAGCAGCTCCGACACCATGGAGTTCAGCGGGGCGCAGTCACTCCGTAACGCGCTCTCCATACCCAGCCGGCAGGTGAGGATGGTGGCGTGGTGGTCTCCCAGGTTCCCCGTCACAATGAGGGAGTCCCCGGGCTTCATGGCGGAGGCGGAGATGCGGCAGTCCGCCGGACGCTGCCCCAGCCCCGTGGTGTTGATGTGGAGTCCGCCGTTCCCCTCCACCACCTTGGTGTCGCCGGCCACGATCTTCACTCCCGCCTCCCGGGCCGTCTCCGCCAGGGAGCGGACCACTTTCCGCAGGGTCGCGATGGGAAGCCCCGTCTCCAGGACGAAGGCCGTGGTGATGTAGAGGGGCGTGGCGCCCATGCAGGCAATATCGTTCACCGTGCCGCAGACAGCAAGCCGCCCGATATCCCCGCCGGGGAAGAACAGCGGGTCCACCACGAAGGTGTCCGAAGTCATCACCGGCATGCCATCAAGCGGAGGCAGCACAGCGGCGTCCTCCATCCGGTCCAGCACATCGCTGTGGAAGGCTTCCGCGAAGACTTCCGCCACCAGTCTGCCGGACTCCTCGCCGCCGGCGCCATGACGGAGCTCCACCACCGGTTCCCCGGCGCCTGCCCCGTCCATCATATGATTCAGGTCATTCCTGTCTTTCTCCGTCACGTCATTCTCCTCCTTCTTCCCGCCAGGCGATACAGCAGCTGCCCTCGCTGGAGACCATGCAGGCCCCCACGGGATGCTCCGGCCGGCAGGCCTTGCCGAACAGCGGGCAGTCCTCCGGGCTCTCCTTGCCCAGCAGGATGCGGCTGCAGTGGCATCCGGGAGGGGTGCGGTCCTCCTCCAGGTCGCGGCTGCCGCCGTCCAGGTCAGCGTACTCCTCTTTCAGGTACAGACCGGAACCGGGGATCTTCCCCATGCCCCGCCATACCGCGTCGCCGGGCTCGAACACTTCCTCCAGCAGCGCCCGGGCCGCCGGATTCCCTTCAGGACGGACCACGGAGGGGTACTCGTTCCAGAAGCCTTTCTGCCCCCGGGAACTCTCCAGCACCAGCCGGGTCACCGCCCGGAGCAGCAGGTCCGTGTCGAAACCGCCCATGACCATGGTGGTGCCGTATTCCTCCGCCAGTCCGCGGAAGGGCTCCTCCCCCACAATCACGCCCACATGGCCGGGACAGAGGAAGCCGTCGATACGGTCCTCCCGGCAGAGGGACGCCAGGGCTTCCGGCATGGTCTTCAGCGCCGTCAGCAGCCGGATGTTCTCCAGCCCCCGCCGGCGTATCTCCTTCACCAGGGAGGCCCATACCGGCGCCGTGGTCTCGAACCCCACCGCCGCCAGGACGAACAGCGTGTCCGGCTC
>CALAZX010000178.1 GCA_937926555.1 uncultured Negativicutes bacterium
CCGGCAACAATCTCACTGTGAGTGCTGAAGCCGCAGCGGACGGCGGCAAAGACTATACGGTGGCACTGAACAAGGAACTTGTTCTCTCCGACGCAGGCAGCCTGACCTTCAAGGACACCGTCATCAATGAGACGGGCATGAGCGTCAAGGACGGTCCTGCCATCCAGAAAGAGAACGTGGATATGGGTGGCAACATCATCCATAATGTGGCAGCGGGCGCTGTGGATACCGACGCTGTGAACCTGAAACAGATGAACGACGCTATCGCAGCCCTGGAGAACGATACGCTGGCAGCTGACGAGAACGCGCTGAAACTGAACGGCAAGACTCTCTCCATGAGCGTGAAGGATACCGCCGGGAACGAAGTGAAAGGCAGCGTGGACCTGACAGACCTTCTGGACATCGATGGTGACGGCAACACCACCTACACCCTGACCGGCACGGAGAACGGTGACAATACCACCACCATCACCCTGACGGACAGTGACGGCAACAAGAACGATGTCACCGTGGCAAGCAGAGACACGAGAAACACCGTGGCTGCGGGTACCAACGTGAGCATCGAGGGAAAAGCCAACACCGTCGGCGGGACGGAGTACACCGTGAGCGTGAAGGCTGACGGCAAGGTGGAGAAAGACAATGCCGGAATCATCAGCGGCGGCGCAGTCTATGCGGAGACCCGTGTGGCTGAGGACGGCAATTATGTGAAGCAGGCGAACACCGCAGGGGAGAACCTGACAGCGCTGGACAACCAGGTGAAAAACAATGCGGACGGCATCGAGGAACTGGGAGAAGCTATCTCCGGTTTCGGCGGTCAGCTGGGCGACATGGACAACCGCATCAGCAAAGTGGGCGCGGGCGCGGCAGCACTGGCAGCCCTGCATCCGCAGGATTTCGACCCCTCCAGCAAGTGGGACTTCTCCGCAGGCTTCGGTAACTACAAGAACGCCAATGCGGCGGCAATGGGCCTGTTCTGCCAGCCGGATGACCGGACCATGTTCAACCTGGGCTGGACCCTGGGAGATGACCGGAACATGATCAATGCGGGCTTCACCGTGAAACTGGGCAAGATCAACAAATTCATGGGACTGTCCAGACCTGAGATGGCTGTACGTCTTGAGAAACAGGAGAAAGAGATTGAGACGCTGAAAGCCAACCAGGCACAGCGGGACGCACAGATGGCCGAGATCATCCGCCAGCTGGAACTGCTCAAAAAACAGAGCCTGAAATAACAGGGGAACAAAAGAATACAGGGACTGCGGAACCCGCTTTCCCTGACGAAGGCACCCTCCCTGCCCGGATCGGGCGGGGAGGGTGTTTTCCATGCGCGAAATACGTTCCTATCATAAATTGACAAAAAAGACCCGATATAATACCATTAAACAGTATGGAAAAATGTTTCCGGAACCATCCCCCGGCAGAAGGAGAACGGGGGACGGAGGAGAGAAAAAAGGAGAGAATGGCAGTGGAACAAGCTGGAATCAGATGTGATTTTTCCGGCTCCCAGCTGGCCCGGGATCCCAAGACAGGAAATTTTCTGGACGTGGCTGCGAGGGTGCGGGAGATCTACAGCACCAACCGGTTCATGATGGATTTCATGTATATCAATATCGATGAGATAAAATGCGGCAACTGCACCGTCAGTCTGAAGATAGACCCGGAGCGGCACGCCAACCACCGCCGGGTTGTCCATGGCGGCGTGCTGACAGCACTGGCCGACGCGGTGCTGGGCGTCACCGGCGCCTCGGTGGGGGAAGTGGTGGTCACCGCCAGCTTCTCCATGAACTTCATCCGCAACATCCGGATGGGGGAGACCGCGCGGATGGTCAGCCATGTGAAGCATCACGGCCGCACCACCATGGTCATCGAGGGCGAGATGTACGACGAGGAGAACCGCCTGATGGCCACTATGCTGGCCACCATGATGAATGTGGACAAGTTCGAGGGGATTCCCGCCAAGTGGTGAGAAACCCTGCCTGAGGGCAATAAAAACACAACAATACAATAATACAACGAGAGGTCCGGCGGCTTTCCGGGTAGAAGGCCCGCGGACAGATGGAGGAACGACAAGATGAATGAGAATCTGGTAATGATCAACGGTGAGATCCTGGACGGCCAGGAAGCGAAATTCCCGGTAGCGGACAGAGCCCACCAGTTCGGTGACGGTGTGTTCGAGATCGTCACGGTGCATGAGGGCAAGGCTTTCATGCTGGAGGAGCATATGGAGCGCTTCTTCGAGAACATGGTGAAGGTGAAGATGCCTGTTGTCTACATGGTGGAGGAGCTGGTTGAGTTCCACAAAGAGCTGATCGAGGCCTCCGGCATGGTGGAAGGCGAGATCTACAGCCAGCTGAGCCGCGGCGTGGGCCCCTACGAGCTGGACTTCCCGGAACAGTGCATTCCCGAGCTGGTGATGCAGGTGATTCCGGTGGACCGGGCGAAGCAGGAGGCGCTGCGTCAGGAAGGTGTCAACCTGATGACCGTTCCCGACGACCGCTGGGGCCATTGCGACATCAACACCCTGAACCGCATGCCCGAGGTGCTGGCACGTCATACCGCCCGGGTGGGCCACTGCTATGACGCGCTGTTCGTGCGGGAGGAGAAGATCACCGAGGCGCCGGAGGCTGCGTTCATGCTGGTGAAGGACGAGATCCTCTGGACCTATCCGGCCAAGAAGAACATCCGGACCAACCTGGTGCGTGACCTGATCAAGAAGAAACTGGCGCCGCAGCTGGACCTGCAGGTGCTGGAGAAGGCGTTCACCAAAGAGTTCGCGCTGACGGCGGAGGAGGCGTTCCTCTGTGACGCCCGGAACGGCATCATGCCCGTTGTGAAGATCGACCGCCGCAAAATCGGGGAGGGAGCTCCCGGACAGACTGCAAAAGACCTGCAGGCCGCGCTGGAAGCTTGTATGAAAGAATGCGGGAAGTAAGAGAGAACCGGAATCTGGTGCGGGGAGCCATCTGCCTGGCCATCGCGGCCGCGGCGCAGCTGCTGCGGGTGGCTTTCCCCTTCATCCCGCCGCTGGCCTCCATGTTCGTCATCGGCACCGTGGTGAATCTCTGCCTGGTGCTGGCGGTGTGGAGCAGCTCGCTGAAATATGCGGCGATCATGAGTTTCCTGCTGCCGCTGTTCGCCTACTTCCAGGGGGCCATGCCGCTGGTGCCCATGGTGGGCGTGATTTTCCTGGGGAACCTGGTGCTCTGCCTGGTGGCGGGGAAAGCCAAAGGCTGGAAACTCCTCATCCTGGGGCCCCTGACCAAGACCATGGTCCTGTGGGGCGGCACCGGCATCGTGGCGGACCTGTTCCATTTCCCGGCCAAGGTGGCGTTCCTGCTGCAGGTGCGGATGGGATACCCCCAGCTGATCACCGCGTTCCTGGGGATTCTGCTGGCCCGGCTCCTGTGGTCCAGACTGGCCCGCGGGCGCAATTAATAAGTTGACAAAAGCCCCTTCCTGGTGGTAATATAGTCAATGTTCCATATGTATGCCGCTGTGGCGGAATAGGCAGACGCACTTGACTCAAAATCAAGCGGTGTAACAGCCGTGCCGGTTCGACTCCGGCCAGCGGCACCAACCAGGCATACAGGCCCTTCCTCAGAAGAGGAGGGGCTTTTTTTGTTGTCCGTTGCTATCCGGGGTGATTTGGGGTACAATCAAGACAGAGGTGTTTTTCCTGCAAGGAAGAAATGCCGCTTCTGATGAGACGGTACGGAAAGAATCATGACAGACATTGGAGGGGACAGTATGTCAAGAATAATCAATGGCAAGCCGGTTCACTACGATTACACGAAAATGATCGCCGAAATCGCGGAGGAGATTGTCGCAGGACTTTCCCGTGACGACGAGATCCAGATTCTCAGGGGCAGACCCAGGGAGAGCGGCTACCGGCCGATTCTGGACTGGTATTTCAAAGAGGACGAGATGTATCTGCTCTGCTCTCCGGAGGATGACGACACGGTGGCGGGCCTGCGGGTGAAACGCCATGCACTGCGTCATTACGAGAGCGTGAAGCCGAAACTGGAGACCATCCAGGTGTCGGACATGATGGCCGAGATGGAGGAGCTGAACACCCTGTAACGGCACGTTTTTTACAATTTAATGAAGATTTCACGGATCCCCGCCGTTCTGGCGGGGATTTTCTTGTTACTTGCCCTCTAAATGTGGTAAACTGAAATAATAATACTTATTTTGTAGGAAAATCCGATGCCGCGGAAAAAAGATGCTGTGCGGCGGAACGGGAAAAGTCCCGGAGCTGCGGAGCGGACAGAAAAAGATAACCATCCCGGAACTGCGGGACGGTACTGAAAAGCGGTATCACAAAAAATAAAAGCGATAAAAAGAGCTAGAAAAGAAGATAACAACAGGAGGTCTGTCTATGTTGCATATAGGTTGTCATCTGTCCTCCAGCGACGGGTTCCTCGCCATGGGGAAGACCGCGCTGACCATCGAGGCGGATGTGTTCCAGTTTTTCACGAGAAATCCCCGGGGAAGCCGGGCGAAAGCCATCGACCCCGCCGACGCGGCGGCGCTGATGAAGCTGATGGAGGAGAAGGAGTTCCCCTGTATATTGGCCCATGCGCCTTACACGCTGAATCCCTGCTCCGCCACGGAGAAGACCCGGGAGTTCGCCCGGATGACCATGAAGGACGATCTGGAGCGGATGGAGTACACGCCGGGCCAGTATTACAATTTCCACCCGGGCAGCCACACGGGACAGGGCTCCGACAAGGGCGTCCGCCTAATCACGGACCTGCTCAACGAGCTGCTGAAGCCGGAGCAGACCACCACGGTGCTGCTGGAGACCATGTCCGGCAAGGGCACGGAGGTGGGCCGGAATTTCGAGGAGCTGGCGGCCATCATCCAGGGAGTGGAGCTGAAAGACAAGATCGGCGTCTGCCTGGACACCTGCCACATCTGGGACGGCGGCTACGATATCGTCAACGACCTGGACGGGGTGCTGCAGAAGTTTGACGACGTGGTGGGGCTGGACCGGCTGAAGACCATCCACCTCAACGACAGCCTCAACATCAGGAGCAGCCACAAGGACCGTCATGCCGCCATCGGCCAGGGAGAGATCGGCCTGGAGGCCATGGTACGCATCATCAACCATCCGGCTCTGCGGAACCTGCCTTTCTTCCTGGAGACCCCCAACGACCTGGAGGGCTACCACCGGGAGATCAACCTGCTCAGAAGCCATTACAAGGAAGTCTGAGGCGGGTCTGAAGCATATGGTCATTACCGGAAATCCGCGGAAAAGGGAGAATCCGCTCCGGAAACGGGGAGAATCGTCCGGATTCGCGGCGGGAAAGCCAAGTGGCTATTCACAGAACGGTGAAAGTTGGGTAAAATGATAATGGAGGGGAATACGTTCTTTCCGCATTCCGGAAAATCCGGGGAGCGGCGGACGTACCGCCTTTTTCCTGTCCGGAGATTCCGGGCGGGTATCCGGTGGCGGAAGCCCCGGAATGACAGAAGCAAGACCGGCGGACCGGACCCGGCTGCCGGCTCATGAAGATAGAAGTCTGATTCAGAACGTCACAGTACAGATTGGACGGGAACAATGACAAATTACAAGCGATGGAAAGTACAGGAATACGATAGGGGACTGGCCCGGGACCTGGCGCAGAAGCTCCAGGTGTCGCCGCTGATCACGGGGATCCTGCTGAAACGGGGCATGAGCACCGAGGAGGAGATGCGGGAGTTCCTGTTCGGGGCGGCGGAGCCCTACCATGACCCCTTTCTCATGAAAGACATGCTGCCGGCCTGCCAGCGCATCCTGCAGGCGGTGGAGAATGGCGAGCCCATCACGGTCTACGGGGACTACGATGTGGACGGCATGTCCTCCAGCTCTCTGCTGTATCTTTACCTGCAGAGCCTGGGGGGACGGGTGCGCACCTACATCCCCAAGCGCAAGGAGGAGGGCTACGGTCTGAACTCCGAGGCGCTGCAGACACTGTATGACGAGGGTGTGCGCCTGGTGCTCACGGTGGATACCGGCATCAGCGGAGCCCGTGAGGTGGCGGAGGCCCCCGAGGGCATGGACATCATCATCACGGACCATCACACACCGCCGGAGATTCTGCCGGCGGCTTTCGCCGTGGTGAATCCGAAACAGCCGGGCTGCGCCTATCCCTTCAAGGACCTGTGCGGCGCCGGCATCGCCTTCAAGGTGTGCCAGGCTCTGCACAAGCTGCGGCATCCGGACCTGCCTCTGTGGGAGGAGATCACGGAGCTGCCGGCCCTGGGCACCGTGGCGGACATCGTGCCCCTGAAAGGGGAGAACCGGACCATCGTGCGGCGGGGACTGGCGAAAATGCCCACCACGCCGCTGGTGGGGTTGCAGAAACTGATCGAGGTCAGCGGCTGCGGCAGGAACGGCTCCATCTCCTCGGAGAACATCGGTTTCGGGCTGGCACCCCGGCTCAACGCCGTGGGCCGTCTGGAACACGCACAGCGTGCGGTGGAGCTGCTGGTGTCGAGAGACCCGGTGGAGGCCGCCCTCATCGCGGAGGAGCTGAACCGGGAGAACGCGCTGCGCCAGGAGATCACCCAGGAGATTTTCGAGGACGCGGAGCGGATGCTGGCGGAGCGGGACCATATCGACACCGCCATCGTGCTGGCCAAGGAGGGCTGGCATGCCGGCGTTATCGGCATCGTGGCGTCCCGGCTGGTGGACAAGTACCATCTGCCGGCAATCCTGCTGAGCATTGACGGGGACACGGCCAAGGGCTCCTGCCGGAGCATCCCGCCGCTGAACCTGTATGAGGCCATCAAGGCCTGCTCCGACGACCTGGTGCAGTTCGGCGGCCATCACCAGGCGGCCGGCCTGACCCTGGAGCGGAGCAAGATAGACGATTTCCGCCGGCATTTCCGCCAGGCGGTGGCTGCGGCGCTGAAGCCGGAGGATTACGATCCGGAGCTGGAAGTGGACGTGGTGGTGGAGCCGGGACAGGAGATCACACTGGAGGTGCTGGAGCAGCTGTCGCTGCTGGAGCCTTTCGGCTGCGAGAACCCCACGCCGGTCTTCGCCATGACGGACACCGTGCTGACCCGGCCCCGGGCCATCGGCAAGGAGAAGAACCACCTGCGGTTCTGGGCCGAAGAGGATGGCGTCAGCTACCAGAGCATCATGTGGCGGGGCGCCAAATACCTGCCCTCCCTGGGATACAGCACCCGGGCGGACCTGGCCTTCAAACCCCGGCTGAACGTCTATATGGACCGGGAGAGCGTGAACCTGCACGTCATGGCCATCGCCCAGCCCCTGACGGTGTATGACTGCCGCAGGATGGATGCGGACAAGGACCTGGTGCTGCAGAAGTTCCTCCGGACAGCCAACCGGCTGACGCTGTTCCTCAATCCGGGCAGCGGCGCGGCGGAGCGGTTCGCCGGCATCCCCCAGGTGAAGGTGCGGTATTACGGCGAGCATTGCGGACCGGAGGAGGACCTGGTTGTCTTCTACGAGATCCCCTGCCGGCATATCTTCACGGCGGAGGATTTTCCCCTGGCTCCGGTGGAACAGCGCCGGCCCGGGGAGAAAGAGGCGGGACCTGCGCTGCTGCTCCTCTACAACCAGCAGGACAGCAGGGCCCTGCAGGAGAGTATCAGCGGGGAGTGCCCCGACGACCGGCATCTGCGGGAGGCCTATACCGGCATCAAGAAGCTGCTGGACAGCTGCCCAGGCGACAGCAAGGACCACTGCATCCCTATGGAGGAGGCGGTGGCGAAGGCGCTGGAGCTGTGGAATCTCAGACTGTCCCCAACGGACCTGGAGATTTTCACGGAACAGGGCTATTTCCGCCTGGAGAACGGAATCATCAGCTGGGGGAACCCCCGGTTCAACAAACTGGAGAACTCCCGGGTCTACACCCGGGGGCTGGCCCGGCGACAGGCGCTGGAGCAAGTGCTGGACACGGCCCTGCGGACAAGCCCGGAGGATATCCGGAACTGCTTCCTGCAGCGGCGGGCCTGAGCTTGAGCCTGAGCATACCGTGCTGACAGGTGCGGTGTGAAAGAGAATGGAAGTATGACCGCTGCGGCGGCGCATGAGCGTCCGGCCGCCGGCGGAGAAATATAATGGCCGTCATGATGACGGATATGGGGAGGAAACGGAAGATGCCTTCAACGGAAAGCAAACCTATCAGTGTCGAGGACTTTTTCGACTACCTGACCGGGTATCTGGAACCGGACCAGGTGGCCTACGTCCATAAGGCCTATGAGCTGGCGGCGCGGGTCCATGCGGACCAGAAACGCCGCTCCGGGGAGCCGTACATCATTCATCCAACCCAGGTGGCATATATCCTGGCGCAGATGAAGATGGACGAGGAGACCCTGGCGGCGGCTTTTCTCCATGATGTGGTGGAGGACACGGACACCACGCTGGAGGAGCTGAAAGAGCAGTTCGGCGCCAAAGTGGCCATGCTGGTGGACGGTGTCACCAAGCTGGGACGGATCGAGTATATCTCCAAGGAGGAGCAGCAGATCGAGAACTACCGCAAGATGTTCCTGGCCATGGCCAAGGACATCCGGGTGGTCATCATCAAGCTGGCGGACCGTCTGCACAACATGAGGACCATGAAATTCATGCCTCCCCACAAACAGCAGTCCATTTCCAAGGAGACCCTGGAGATCTACGCGCCCCTGGCCAACCGGCTGGGTATCTACACCATCAAATGGGAGCTGGAGGACCTGGCGTTCCGCTACCGCAATCCGGAAGTGTACTACAACCTGGTGGAACAGGTGAAGGTGAAACGCCGGGAGCGGGAGGCCATGATCAGGGACGCCATGGCCCAGATGACGGCGGAGCTGGACAAAGTGCATATCAAATGCGAGATCCAGGGCCGTCCCAAGAATTTCTACAGCATCTACAAGAAGATGCTCCGGGACCACAAGGAGCTTAACGAGATATACGACCTGCTGGCCATCCGCGTGCTGGTGGACAGCGTCAAGGACTGCTACGGCGCGCTGGGCGTGGTCCACAGCCTGTGGCGTCCTATCCCGGGACGGTTCAAGGACTATGTGGCCGTGCCGAAATCCAACATGTACCAGTCGCTGCACACCACGGTGCTCTTCACCAACGGCCAGCCCCTGGAGATCCAGATCCGGACCTTCGAGATGCACCGGATCAGCGAGTTCGGCGTGGCGGCCCACTGGCGCTACAAGGAGAGCGGCGGTTCCAATCCCGCCTCCGGCAGCACCCGGGCCTATGCGGACAAACTGTCCTGGCTGCGTCAGCTGCTGGAATGGCATAACGACATGAGTGATTCACGGGATTTCGTCAACGCGGTGAAGCTGGACGTCTTCGCCGACGAGGTCTTCGTGTTCACCCCCCGGGGCGATGTCATCGACCTGCCTGTAGGGGCGGTGCCCATCGACTTCGCCTACCGGATTCATACCGACGTGGGCAACCGCTGCATCGGCGCCAAGGTCAACGGCCGCATCGTGCCGCTGGACTTCAAGCTGAGCAACGGCGACATCGTGGAGGTCATCACCTCCAAACAGGCTTCGGGACCCAGCCGCGACTGGATCAACATCGCCGGCTCCTCCGACACCAGGAACAAGATCCGCTCCTGGTTCAAGAAGGAGCGCCGGGAGGAGAACATCCAGCGGGGCAAGGACATCCTGGACAAGGAGTGCAAGCGTCTGGGCTACGAGCCCAAGACACTGATCAGCCAGGAGAAGCTGAAGGCCATCGCCGACAGGAACCGCCTGGACAGCGTGGACTCCCTGATGGCGTCCCTTGGCTATGGAGGCTGCACCGTGAACAGTATCATGACCCGGCTCATCGAGGAGTACAAGCAGGAGCAGAAGCTGGCTCCCGGCGGCCGTGACCTGAAAGAGATTCTGGACGGGCTGAAGACAAGAAGTTCCAAAGCCAAGTCCAGTCATGGTATACTGGTGAAAGGCGAGGACGGCATCCTGGTGAAGCTGGCCCGGTGCTGCAACCCGGTGCCCGGCGACCCGGTCATCGGCTATATCACCCGGGGCAACGGCATCTCCGTCCACCGGAAGGACTGCCCCAACGTGATGAGCAACAATCCGGAGGAGCAGCGCCGGCTGATCGAGGTCACCTGGGACCTGGCCACCGATGCGGTGTACAAGTCCAATGTGGTGATCAGCGCCCAGGACAAACCGGGTCTCATCATGGACATCATGATGGTCATCAGCGAGAGCAAGATCAATATCAACAACGTCCACAGCCATACGGAAAAGAACAAGATCGCCCTGATCAATCTGGGTCTGGATATCTCCAACACAGCGCAGCTGCAGGATATCATGAGCCGGATCAGACGGATCCAGGGTGTCTACAATGTGGAACGTCTGACTGCGGGCTATATCAGTTCGGATGATAAGAGCCGCGGCAAGAACAATGCGGGAGGTAAAAAGAAGAAATGAAGATCAAACAGATTCAAGTAGGACCTATCGGAACCAACTGCTACCTTGTGGAGAACGAGGAGACGCACCATGCGGTGCTGGTGGATCCCGGCGATGACGGGGACCGCCTGATGGACCTGATCCGCCAGGAGGGGCTCACCATCGACGCCATCCTCCTGACCCATGGCCATCTGGACCATATCAACGGGCTGAAGGAAGTCCGTGAGGGTACCGGCGCCAAGGTGTACATCCATCACGGCGAAGCGGACCGTCTGGTCCATGCGAAATCCATGTTCTTCCCCGGCGCGCCGAAAGATTTCGGCAAGGCCGACGTGGAATACAAGGACGGCGACGTGATCGAGGCCGCCGGCTACAAATTCGAAGTGCTGGCCACACCGGGCCATACTCCCGGCGGTGTCTGCCTGAAAGTGGGGGACGTGGTGTTCTGCGGCGACACGGTGTTCCTGGAATCCATCGGCCGCACGGACCTGCCCGGCGGTTCCTACGACGAGCTGCTGGAATCCATCCGGAGCAAGATCCTGCCGCTGGATGACGAAGTGATGCTCCTGCCGGGCCACGGCCCGTCCACCACGGTGGGCTGGGAGCGGAAACGGAATCCGTTCCTCCAGTGAGAGAACGGCCCGGAACCCGGCGGAGAAGCGGGGGACGGCTGTGAAACGCGGCCGGTCCGGGCTGCACGATAAATTTTGATGATGAAGTGGGTGCTATGAGAAAAATCGGTTATTGGCAGTACATACAACGACATACTGCGTTCAAGGTGCTGATAGCGGTGATTGTCTCCGCTGTCCTGTACTGGCTGAGCTCGTTCCTTTTCCCGATTCTGCTGTCTATCGGACTGG